>NZ_JBIWPO010000003.1:0-122067 GCF_044768275.1 Streptomyces sp. NPDC101152
CCGCCCGGCCTCCAGCCGGATCCCTTCACGCGCAGCCCGCCGCTCAGCAGTCAGGCCCCCACCATCCGCGTACCGCATAACACCGGCATACCGCATGGATCACCCAACGTCACCACCCGAACGCAACCCGAAAAGGTCAGTAGGTAGCTGGTGAAGCGGCGACGACTGGCCGCCAGACCCGGGATGCGTTGCCGGGCCGTTCCGTGGCCCCAGACCGGTCGCATGATGGCGTGATGGGAAGCCGATCAGTGGCTCGGCGATGCGGTAGGTGGGACGCTTGTCGCGGAAGACGTCGGCATCCGGTGCGGCAGGCCGGCATCTCCGACGACCTCGGACACGGCGCCGGCTCACCCCGAGATCAGGACGCTGGTGATCTGGTTGGGCAGGAAGTCGAGTGGTCCGGTGTGCGCGCCGGTGGCGCGGTCGGCGCGGAACTGGCTCGGCGTACAGCCGACCATGTTCTTGAAGGTCCGGTCGAAGTGCGGTTGGTCGTGGTAGCCGGCCTGTGCCGCGGCCAGCGCCCAGGGCAGCCCGGTCTCCCGGTGCCGCAGGGCCTCCTGAAGTCGCAGTACCTGGGCGAGCGCCTTCGGGGTGGGGCCGATCTGCTGGCGGAACCTGCGTTCGAGCTGGCGGCGGCTCCAGCCGGTACCGGCTGCCAGGGCGTCCACCCGGATGCGTCCGCCGGTGCGGTGGACCTCGTCCCAGGCCCAGGCCACCTCCGGCGCGCAGCGTGGACCTTTCTGGAGCCGGTGCGTCAGTACGCGGTCGAGTAAGGCGAATCGCGACTCCCAGTCGGGGCGGTCGGCCAGTTGCTCGGTGAGCTGCCGGAGTTCACGTCCGACGAGGTCCTCAGGATCCAGGTCGAGCTCCGCCCACTCGGTCATGGGGACGGCGAAGACGCGGTATGCCGCGAGCGGCGTCAGCATGACCGTCACGCCGTACAGGAGCCCGTAGTGCTCACCGACGACCGACGTAGTGCGTACCCCGCTGGCAAGGGAGGCCACCAACGTGGCGCGCGTCGGTCTCAGCGCGTCGACGATCCGCAGAGAGGCACCGAACCCCAGCATGATCTTCACGACGCCGTCCGGCACCATGAGCCGGCGTCGCTGACTGCGGGGACCGAACCGGAAGCCGCGGTAACCGAGCACCTGCCCGCGAAGGGCGGGGGCGGCGGGACGGCAGGCCAGCTCGGGTCCGAGGTCCTCGAGGCGGGAGACCTCCGGGTGGCTCACGATTCCTCCATGTTTGAGTGATGGGCGCATGTCAACCATCGGGGAACATTACGCCGCCATGTGCGGGGCGTTGGCGGAACCCAGAGTCCGCAACAGGGGAGGGTCGGCGGCGCTGGAAGTGCTCGTGCCGTGTCGCATTCGTGCAATACGTGCATGGTGCGGACCCGCAAGTCTTCTCGCGGGCCCGGCCACGAGGCGCCGGGACGGCAGAGGGGAATCACGCATGGCCATCAAGCGACTTGCTGTTCTCCGCGAACCGCAGGGACGCCGCGGGCTTGCCGGCACCGACTGCCGGCACGAGACCAGGGAACGGCCGGCGACGAACCGGATGCGGACCGCGGCGAGGTCCAGCCTGCCCACATGCCTTCCCCTCTCGGCGGCCCGAAGGATCAGCGCTTCCTGGTCTTCTTCTTTTGCGGCGGGGTCCAGTCGCCTCGGTGCAACTGGCAACGGGAGCAGCCGATCATCGCCGGGTTCTGGCATCGTTTGCCGGTCCCCTAGCTGGTCTGGCCACAGGTGGTCACGGCCGGCACTCCGGAGGAGGTCCTGCTGGAGGTGGCCGCGTCCGGGCTGCGGGGACGCGGGATTCCGGGTGGCCCTTCTCGGCTCGGCGGGACCGGACCGCGCGGTGGGGCTCAGACCCGCTGGGGGACGACGGCCACCGGGCACGCGGAGTGGTGCAGCAGGGTGTGGGCGGCCCTGCCGAGTTGCAGACCGAAGTGACCGTGCCTGCGTTCGGCTCCGACGACAACCAGGTCGGCGTCGGTCGCCGCGTCGAGCAGAATGCGGTGGGCCGGGCCCTCGGCGGTGTGGCGGTGGACGGACAGGTCGGGGTGGTCCCGCACAGCCTCGCGCAGTGCGTCCTCCAACTCGGTGGAGGCCCGCTCGTCGAGAGCCTGGGCGGCGTCGTCCGCGACGAGAGGATGGTCGCGGTGCTCGTGGGCCGGGCGGCGCCATGCCCGGACGGCCGTCAGGGCGCAGCCGCGAGCCTGCGCCTCGCGGGCGGCGAACCGTACGGCGCCGGTGCGCTCGGCCGCGTCGCCGACGCCGACCACGATCCGGCCGAGGGACCCCCGGATGTTGGGGGGCGCACCCCGGACCACGACGACCGGGCACACCGCGCGCGCGGCCACGGCCAGGCTGACCGATCCCAGGAGCAGCCCGGACACCTCACCCCGCCCGCGTTCCCCCACGACCAGGGCGAACGCGTCGGGCGCAGCGCGCAGCAGGGCGGACACGGCGTCGTCGGGCAGGACCTCCTCGGACACCTTCACCTCCGGATCCCGGAGCCCGGCGCGTTGCGCGCAGGAAGCGACGATGTTCTGCGCCATCACCTCCCCGGCGCGACGACCGGTGGTGAACTGCGGCAGGGCACGCTCGTAACGCTCCCATCGGAAGGCGTGGACCAGCCGCAGCGGCAGTCCGTGCCGCGCCGCCTCGTCCACCGCCCAGTCCACCGCCAACACGCTGGAGTCCGATCCGTCGACGCCCACGACCAACGGGAGTTCCATCGCCGCCACCGCCTTCCCGTCCGGCTGCTGAGAGACTCCTGTGAATACCGTCGCACCGCCCGCGAGCCACCGCGACACAGGTGGTTGGCGTCCGGCGCGACACGCGGTTCAGGGACATCGTGCTGGCCCTGGCCGAGGGGACTGTCAGCGCCGTGCCGGTCGTGGAGGCCGACGGGCGGGTCGTCGGTGTGGTCTCCGAGGCCGATCTGCTGCCCAAGGAGGAGTTCCGGGAGACCTCACCCGGGCCGAGCAACTGCGGCGCTCGTCCGGCATCGCCAGGGTGGGAGCGGTGACCGCCGAGGAGGTCATGAGCGTCCCCGCCAGCATGGTGCGCCAGGACGTCACCCTGGCACACGCGGCCCGGATCATGGCCGTGGAGCACGTCAAGCGTCTGCCGGTGGTCGACGACGAGGGGCGGGTGTCCTACCTTTTCCCCGCGCTCAGTCACACGATCCACGTGTCCGCGCACGACGTGATCAACACCCTTCGTGGCGGAAGCGCCAGGGCTGTGCGTTGTGCATCGACGGGGCCGCGGTGGCGTCGGGGACCAGCGCCGCCACCTGCTCGTCGGACGGTGCTCGTGGATTCAAGGGACTCCCTCGTGAGTCGTCGCGCGTCCCCGTCCGGAGCGGCCTACTGGTCTGCTGCTGTGATCCTGCGGCCGGTGAGGCCAGTGGGGCGGATCGACACCCACATCTCGCGTTCGCCGCCCGGCCAGGGTGTGGTGTGGGCCCGCTCGGCCAGCCCGCGCACGGCGTCGGGTTCCGTGACGACGCTCGCGGGTCCGACGGCGAGCACGCTCCAGCCGCGGCTCAGGGCGTCGTCCACGTGGTCGACCTCGAAGGCGACCTCCGTCCCGACGGCCGCTGCGGGCAGCGAGTGGGGGGCTGTCCGGAAGGCGATGGTCTCCCCGACGACCTCGTAGTTGACCGGGACGACCGCCGGACGGCCGTCGGGCGACGACACCGCGACGCGCCCCACGCCGTGGGTGGACAGCAGGGCGCGGCACTCGTCCGGGCCGAGGTCCCGAAGCCGTGGATGCAGCAGCGCGTGTCCTTGGCCCGGTGGCAGGTCGATGCCTCCTCCGCGCAGAGCGGCGGCCGTCGTACCCAGTGCGTCGGCCAGTCTGATGAGGGCCGCCATGCTCGGGTCGGCGGGGTGTTCCTCCAGGTAAGCGAGGTAGCCGGGCGACATCCGCGCGCGGCGGGCCGTCTCCTCGCGGTCGAGTCCCTGTCTGCGGCGCTCGGCGGCCACGCGCCGGCCGATGTCACCGGGGGCGGCCGCACCCGTCGACGGGACTGGCCGGGAGGTTGCCTCCGCCTCGGCAGCGTCCGGTGCGGCAGGCACGTGAGCCGTCCCAGGCCCTCCGTGCTCCAGATGGTGGATGTGCGCGTCGGGCCCGGGGAACACGAGCGTCACCTCGTCCGTGTCCGACCAGCGCACGTCGTACGGCGGTGTGCCGTCCGTGTGATGGAGTCCCACGATTTCCCCATCGCGCCGGGCGGCGCCGGACTTCGTGCTTTCGATGACGAGCTGGTCGCCGAGGTGAGCTCGCATGGTGACCGCCCCTTCTTCCCGGATGGTGCTGTGCCTCGCGTGGGAATGCGGGCTCAGCCGGTGATCTCGATGCGCTGGGTCTGCCCCTTTTCGGTCTTGGGGACTCTGACCGTGAGGACGCCGTTGCTCAGATCCGCGCTGATGTGCTCGGTGTCGGCGTTCGGCGGCAGCGTCGCGCGGTAGTCGAAGTGGCCGATACGCCGGGTGTGCCGGCGCACCGCCCCGGAGTGCTCCCGCTGCTTGACCTCACCGTGGACGTCGAGCTCGCCCTCGGAGACCTCCACGGTGATCTGGTCCTTGTCCATACCGGGCAGCTCCAGCTCCACCAGGTAGGCGTCCTCGGCGTCCTCGATGTCGGCCATGGGCGCCCAGGGCTCGGTCCCGCCGAACGCGGGCCATCCGCCGCTGGTGAAGGCAGCGTGCATCAGCTGGTCCACCCTGGTGCGGAGGTCGTCCAGCTCACGCATGGCAGCCGGAAGCGCGCCGCTGGTGTGTCGTGCGGGGTGTGTCATGGGTGTTCCCTCCTCGGTTTCACGGACTTCGGCCCCGGATGGGGCCTTGTATGCGGTTCACAGGGACCACGGGGCGGTCTCCCGCGTGCTCGGCCGGGGTGCGCCCACTCCCTCGATGTCGCGCTCGGCGACTTGCAGCAGTTGCCCGGCCAGGTCGTTCAGCGCCCGGCCGGCCGCTAACTTGTCACCGATCTCCGGGACATCGGCGTCCGCCGGATGGCAGTGCGCGGCGCCGTGACCGGTGAGCTCCGTGGTGCCGGTGTCCAGCACCAGATGAGCCTTCGTCGTTCCGTCGTCGTCCTCGAAGAGGTGGAGACGGACCTTCCATTCCAAGGTATGCGGCATCGCTTTCCTCCTCATGTCGGTACCGACCGCTGTGACGCGAGCTGCTCCTCGATGCCGTGCCGGTCTGCGGCGCACCTCGCCCGGCACTCGGCGAGCGGGGGCCGCGCGGCGGTGCACCGACCGTTCTCCATCACCGTCTCCGGCAGCCGACGCCGTCGTCCGGTGGCCGCTCGTCGGCGAGAGCGATCACGTCCGCGTGGCCGGGACTGCGGAAAACCTGTTTGGGGCCGGGTGCCGTGACCTTCGCCGACGACAGCTTCATCACGGGGCGGCCGTCGAACGCCACCATCTTGTGCGCGGAGTCCAGATACGGTGCGTCGGCCGACACCCCGACGCGCGTGCCGACGGCGTAGGTGTCGATCGGTGCCCCGGCGCGCACCAGGTCGTCCACGGCGTACCCGTCGAGGCCGCCACTCGCGTCGATCCGCACGTCCGGCCAGGTGGTCCAGGGCGGACTCCAACCCGGCTGCGATCAGGAAGCCGCGCTCGGGAGGCAGACCACGGACGAACAAGCTGAACGTCGCCGGGAGGGTCATCCCCTCCCGCAGGTAGGACATCGCCATCGTGACTTCGTACAGATCGGTGGTCGTCGCGTCCGACATGGGTGTCACCTCCTCTGCTTGCGCGGTCTGCGTCCGGTCGCGGGCTCATCGCCGGCGGAAACGCGCGGACCACAGCGGCTCCGCCCACTCCCACTCGGCGTCCCACTGCGCGTACCTTCGGCGGTCCAGCAGCAGACGCGTGCCCGCCCAGAGGCCGTAGGACCCGAAGGCCATGCCGAACGCCGCCGCACCGCCCATGAACCAGCCGGTGGCCTTCGCGTTGAGCGTGCTCGTAGGCGGACTGGTGACGGTTCCGTTCCGGTCCACCCACACGCGCACGGCGGTGCCCTCGGACGTTCCCGGCATCACCAGGGCGGCTCCGGTCCGCACGACGCCGCCTGCGTCGGTCCAGCGGACCTGTGCCGGCTGCTTCGCCACGCTGTTCTTCTCACGCCTGACGTCCCCGGTCAGGCGGGCGGTGACCTCGTGCCGTTCGGCCGTCTGGGCCCGCACGGTGCGCATCGACGCCTCGTACGCCGTCATCCCCGCGCCGTAGGCGGCCACCGGCAGCCCCGCGACAAGGAGGATGATCAGAAGACGACGGAACCACCACTCGAACCTGTCGGACGGACGCCTCAACGGGTTCGAGCGTGGTGGCAGGTGCTCGCTGCGCGGCGAGGGTGAACCGGATGCGTACGGCGATCCTTGCGCGTTCATGGGTCGGCCTCCAGCGGGTCGCTGGTCGCTCCCCCGCCTCTGGTCCAGTTTCGGACACCGATGGGTCCGGGGCATGAGTCGAAGGTCCCTGGTGGACCGGCCCCCTGGCCCCGGGGAGCCGTCCCTCATGGCTGGGGCACGACCGCGACGGGACAGGGCGCGTAGTGCAGCAGCGCGTGGTTGATCAGCCCCAGTTGCAGGCCCATGTGGCCCTGTCCCTGGGCGCGCCGACGACCAGCAGGTCCGCCTCCGACGCCGCGTCCAGCAACGCCCGGCGGGCCGGGCCCTCGATCACCCGACGGGTCACCACGGGCTCGCCGGGCGACTCCGCCGCCTCAAGCAGCGCGTCGTCGGGTATCTGGGCCGGAGGGCGCCGGGGGACCTCCGGGACGTACCAGTTCGGCGGCGGAGGCACCGTGTGACGGCCGGGCCGACGGCTCCAGGTGTGCACCGGCACCAGGGGGCAACGCCGCACCCGCGCCTCCCGGCACGCGAACCGCACGGCCGTACCACTGCCTTCGCCCTCCTCGACACCGACGACGACCCTTCCGAACCGGCCCTGTCGGTGCTCCGCCGCGCCGCGCACCACCACGACCGGACAGTCCGCCCGCGCCGCCACGGCCAGGCTGACCCCGCCCAGCAGCATCCCGGCGAGGTCACCCAGCCTCCTGGACCCGAGCACCCGTGCGAAGGCGTTGCGCCCCTGGTCGACCAGGGCGGAAGCAGGCTCCTCCTGCACCACCTCGCTCGACAGCCGCACTGGGGAAGCACGTTGTCCGGCGCGGAGCGCGGCCGTCGCGATCGCGTCGGACGCCTCGGACTCCCCGGCGGCGGCATGCAGGAGGTCCAGCGGCACCCCGTGCCGGCCCGCCTCGTCGGAGGCCCGGTCCACGGCCTCCAGGCTCGCCTCGGACCCGTCGACGCCGACGACCGGGGGAATGGTCACCGCTCCGGTCCCCTCTCGTACCGGGTGCGCGTTCTCCGGGCTCCTCGTCCTCTCTGGTCCACATGCGCGCCGGACGGGATTGGGGTACTTCTCGAAGGGAGAGAACGCACCACGCCCGGCATGTCGACGTTCGGACCTGAGGCGCCACCGGACTCGGTCACCGTCATCCACCGTCATCTCCAGCTTCGTACGAGTCGGAGGCCGCCGCCATGCAGCCAGTCGTCACCGTGGGCCTGGACGGCTCACCCGAGAGCCTCTCCGCCGCCCGCTGGGCCGCCGACGAGGCCGAGAAGCGCAAGCTCACCCTGCGGCTGCTGCACGCGTGGCCGCTGCTGGCGCCGGAACCGGCCCTGATGCCTGGCGAAGTCGACCAGAACTACTGGGCGAAGCGTCTCGTCCACACCGCACAGGCGGAGCTGCAGACCCGCCATCCGGGCCTGACCGTCGTCGGGAGCCTGGTCCCCGAGGACGCCCGGGAGGCACTGCTCCGAGCGGCCTCGGATTCCGAGATGCTCGTGCTCGGCTCCCGGGGGCTGGAGGCCGTCGAGAGCTACTTCATGGGCGACGTCAGCATGCCGGTCGTGGCGCGTGCCGAGCGGCCGGTCGTCCTGGTCCGCGCGGAGCCGACGCAGGAGGGGCCGTCCCCCGCACCGGCGAGTGGCGTGGTGGTTGCGTTGAAACTGCGCGACTCCGGTGAGGAGTTGCTCGACTTCGCCTTCCACACCGCGGCGGCCCGGAACGTCCCCCTGCTGGCCGTGCACGGCCGCAGCGTGCCGCTCCACGCGCGCACGCCCTGGGGTGCGGACCACGAGATCACCGAGGAGATGAAGAAGGAGGCGCAGAAAGAGCTCAGCAGGGCGCTCCGACCCTGGCACGAGAAGTACCCGCAGGTGGAGGTGGACTACAGCATCCGTCTGACGAGCCCCGCCAAGGCCGTCGTCCAGTCCGCCGGGGGCGCCGCGCTGCTGGTCGTCGGCCGTCGCGCACACCGGCACGGTGTGGCGCCCCACCTGGGCCCCGTCGCCCACGCCGCCCTCCACCACGGACGCTGCCCCGTCGCCGTCGTCCCCCATGACTGAGCCCGGCCGTCCCTGCCACCGGCCGCCGCGGGCGGAGGTGTGCGAGACCCACAGCGCGATCCTCTTCTTCGCCGGCGACCGCGCCTACAAGGTCAAGAAGCCCGTGAACCTGGGTTTCCTCGACTACACCGAGCGGACAGCCCGCAGGGCGGCATGCGAACGCGAGGTCGCCATCAACCGCCGCTTCGCGCCAGACGTCTACCTGGGCCTGGGCGAGGTCTCGGCCCCTGAATCCGAGGCGCCGGAACCAATCGTGGTGATGCGCAGGATGCCTGCGGAACGACGACTGTCACGGCTGGTGCGCACGGGTGCCCCGCTCGACGACGTGCTGCGGACCGTGGCGCGGCGGCTCGCCACGTGGCACGCCGAGGCGCCCCGCGGCCGGGAGGTGGACGAACAGGGCACGCGGGACGCGCTGTCCTCTCGCTGGGAGGCGAGCTTCGCGCAGATCCGCGCACTGACCGGCGCAGGCTCCGTGCCCGACGGGGTCCGCGAGATCGAACGGCTGGTGCGCCGCTATCTCGCGGGCCGCGAGGGGCTGTTCGACTCCCGCATCGAGCAGGGGAGGGTGGTCGACGGCCACGGCGACCTGCTCGCCGAGGACGTCTTCTGCCTCGACGACGGACCCCGTGTCCTGGACTGCCTGGAGTTCGACGACCGCCTCCGGTACGTCGACGGTCTTGACGACGCCGCCTTCCTCGCCATGGACCTCGAACAGCTGGGCGCTCCGGAGGCGGCGGCTTTCTTCCTCGCCCGTTACGGCGAGTACTCCGGCGACCCGGCGCCCCCGTCGCTGTGGCACCACTACGTCGCCTACCGCGCGTTCGTCCGCGCCAAGGTGTCGCTCATCCAGGCGGGTCAGGGAGCGCCGGGCGCGGAGTCGGCGGCACGGCGGCTGGTCGCGACGGCCCTGCGCCACCTGCGCACCGCCGCCGTCGGACTCACCCTCGTCGGCGGGATGCCCGGCAGCGGGAAGTCCACCCTCTCCGGTGCGCTCGCCGACCGGCTGGAGGCCACCCTCCTCAGCAGCGACCGGCTCCGCAAGGAACTGGCGGGCATTTCCCCGGAGCGGTCGGCGGCGGCCGGCTACGGCGAGGGGCTGTACACCGCCGAGTGGACGGCACGGACCTACGCGGCGCTGCTGGACCGCGCCGCCATACTGCTGTCGGCCGGTGAGTCCGTCGTACTGGACGCCAGCTGGTCCACGGCGGAGCAGCGTACGGCTGCACAGCACGTGGCCGAGCTCACCAGTGCCGACCTGACGGCCCTCCACTGTCAGGTACCGGGCGAGGTCGCCGCGGCCCGCCTGAGCACCCGTGCCCCCGGGCCGTCCGACGCCGACCTCGACGTCGCCGCCGCCATGGCGGCGAGGGAGCCCGCGTGGCCCGAGGCCGTCACCGTCGACACCAGCGGACCGCTGGAACACGCCGTCTCCCGGGCACTGGCCGCCGTAAGACCATGGGGTACCGGCCAGGCGCCGGTCTTCCGCCGCCCCTACATGGAACCGGACTAGGCGGAAAACCGGAGGCCACCATGGGCGAACAGAGACCGCTTCCCCCCCGGGCGAGGCATGGCGAGCCGTGGCCGCGTGCTTCGCCTCGACCTTCAGCTGCTCGCACGCCACCACAGCCACCTGGCCCAGGACCGGCTCGGGACGCGGCTGCGCTTCACGGACGGCACCTCGGCCCGGGTGTACCGGGAAACCCGGCTCGGCAGCGGAGCCCGCGCCTTCGGGGTGCTCCTCGCCCGGGGGACCGGCTGCCGGACGCGACCGTGAGCGTCGGAGGACCTCCTCAACGGCTGCACGCGCTGCTGGCCCGCCCCGGAGTCCACCTGCTGCTCCAACGCGACGCGGACCCGCAGCCCGAGGTGGTGACCGGCCCTCAGGTCACCTTCCTCCGGCTGACGAACAGCCCCGGGCGCGGTCTGCTGTCCGTCCGGCCGGACGGCCACGTCGGCTTCCGCTGCGGGGCCGCCGACCCGGCCCGCGCTGACCGACTGGCTCTCCCTGGTCGGCGTTGTGGCAACCGCCTGAGCAGTCCGACGGGCCCAAGGCCCGGGTTGCCCGGGTGCCCGGCCGGAGCGACCGTTGAGTGGGGGGAGCGAGGGAGTGACTACCGTGCGAGCACTCGTCTACCACGGCCCGGGACAGATCTCCTGGGACACCGTCCCCGACCCCGCGATCGAAGACGCGACCGACGCGATCGTCCGTGTCGACGTCACCACCATCTGCGGCAGCGACCTGCGCATTCTGCGGGGCGACCTCCCCGAGGTGAAACCGGGCACGGTCCTCGGCCACGAGGCCGTCGGCGAGGTCGTGGATGTGGGAGGCGGCGTCCATCAACTGCGCCCCGGCGACCAGGTGATCGTGTCGGCCGTCTCGGCCTGCGGCCGCTGCCGGGAATGCCGCAACACCACGCTCGGACAGTGCAGCGCCGGCGGCGGGTGGATCCTGGGCAACGAGATCCACGGAACGCAGTCCGAACTGGTGCGGGTGCCGTTCGCCGACCACTCCACCCACCGCAGGCCGCAGAACGTCCCGCTCGACGAGGCGGTCCTGCTCTGCGATGTCCTGCCGACCGCCTACGAGGTCGGGGTACGCAACGGGCATGTGAGCCCCGGCGACACCGTCGTCGTGGTGGGTGCGGGGCCGGTCGGACTCGCGTCGGTGATCATCGCGCGGCTCTACTCGCCCCGCCGGGTCGTGGTGGTGGACCTGTCCGCCGCGCGGCTCGAGGCGGCCGCGCGTGTGGGCGTCGACGCCGCGGAGCTGCCGGGGAAGGTGATCGCCGACCTGTCCGAGGGGCCTGGAGCCGACGTCGTCATCGAGGCGTCCGGAGAACCGGACGGCTTCGGCTTGAGTACCCGCGCCGTCCGCACCGGAGGGCACATCGCCAACATCGGCGTGCACGGCAAGCCGGTCACGCTGCATCTCGAATCCCTCTGGCGCAAGAACGTGACCATCAGCACCGGCCAGGTCGACACGTCCTCCACACCATGGCTGCTGGGGCTCATGAGGTACGGCGACCTGCCCGTCGCCGGGCTGGTCACCCACACCTTCCCCCTGGACCGGATGGAGGACGCCTACGAGGCGTTCACCCACGGCACCACCACGGGCGCCCTGAAGGTCGTACTGCACCGCTGACGAGAGATCGGGGCAGTGCCGGGAGGAGCACCGATGCACTGGGAAACCATCCTCAAGGACACCGAGCCCGCGGTGCCGCCGCTTCTCGGCGACTACGACCTGACCCGCTCGGCGTTCACGTGGTCGCAGGCGCGTAACGAGCTGGCCGGGCTTCCCGGCGGCGGCCTGAACATGGCCCACGAGGCGGTCGACCGGCACGTGGCTTCGGGCAAGGCGGACAAGGTCGCGTTGAGCTGCGTGGCCCGGGACGACTCCGTCTCCACCGTCACGTACGCCGAACTGGCCCGCCGTACCGCCCGCTTCGCGAACGTCCTGAGGTCGCTCGGCGTCGGCCACGGGGACCGGGTTTTCACGCTGCTCGGGCGCTGCCCCGAGCTGTACACGACGGTGCTGGGCACGCTGAAGAACACCAGTGTCCTGTGTCCGCTCTTCTCCGCGTTCGGCCCCGACCCGGTCCAGCAGAGGCTGCGTCTCGGCGACGCGCGGGTCCTGGTCACCACCGCGGACCTCTACCGGCGCAAGGTCGCCGAGCGCCGGGCTTCGCTGCCCGGCCTCGACCACGTCCTGATAGTCGGCACCGGCGCCGCGGAGCTGCCCGGCACCGCCTCCTTCGACGACCTGTTGTCCACCGCCCCCGACGCCTTCGCCATTCCGCCGACGTCCCCCGACGACATGGCCCTGCTGCACTTCACCAGCGGCACCACCGGCACGCCCAAGGGCGCGGTCCACGTCCACGAGGCAGTCGTGGCCCACTACGCCACCGCCGCCTACGCACTCGACCTGCATCCCGAGGACGTGTACTGGTGCACCGCCGACCCCGGCTGGGTCACCGGCATGTCGTACGGCGTCATCGCCCCTCTCGTCCACGGCGTGACGGTGGTCGTCGACGAAGGCGACTACGACGCTCGGCGCTGGTACCGGATCCTCGGGGACGAACGCGTCACCGTCTGGTACACCGCCCCGACGGCCCTGCGCATGCTGATGCGCGCCACACCGCGCCAGGGCCCCTACGACCTGCCGCGCTCACACGACCTCTCCGCCCTCCGCTTCATCGCCTCCGTCGGCGAGCCCCTCAACCCGGAGGCCGTCGTGTGGGGCCGGGACGTGCTGGGCCTGCCGGTGCACGACAACTGGTGGCAGACGGAGACCGGCTGCATCATGATCGCGAACTTCGCGGCGTGCGAGATCCGGCCGGGCTCGATGGGACGGCCGCTGCCGGGCGTCGAGGCGACCGTGCTGGAGCAGGGCGAGGACGGCCGGGCCCTGGTCATCGACGGCAGGGTGACGCAGGTGAGCGCCCCCGGCGTCGAGGGCGAGCTCGCGCTGCGACCGGGCTGGCCGTCGATGTTCCGCGGGTATCTGCACGACAAGGAGCGATACGACGCGGCGTTCGCGGACGCCTGGTACCTGACCGGCGATCTGGTGCGCCGGGACACCGACGGCTGGTACTGGTTCGTGGGACGCGCCGACGACGTGATCAAGTCGGCGGGGCATCTCATCGGCCCGTTCGAGGTGGAGAGCGCGCTGATGGAACACCCTCTGGTGGCCGAGGCGGGGGTGATCGGACGACCGGACCCTGTCGCCGGGAACGTCGTCAAGGCGTTCGTGTCCCTGCGCCCGGGGGTGGAGCCGACCCCGGACCTGGAGCGGGAGCTGCTCGGCTTCGGGCGCCGCAAGCTGGGTCCCGCCGTCGCTCCCCGGGAGATCACATTCGACCAGAACCTGCCCAAGACCCGCAGCGGCAAGGTGATGCGCCGACTGCTGCGCGCACGCGAACTCGGCCTGCCCACCGGCGACCTGTCCACGTTGGAGGGATCCACATGAGCCTGGCCCGCCCCAGCCGTACCCGTACCCCGACGCCCCGGAAAGCCGTCAGGAAGTCCACGAAGACCGCGAAGGCCGGGCCCGGCGCGGACACCGGGCACCGCAGCGACCTGCTCGAGGCGATGCTGCGCATCCGGCGTTTCGAGGAGCGGTGCGTCGAGCTGTACAGCGCCACGAAGATCCGCGGCTTCGTCCACCTCTACATCGGTGAGGAGGCCGTCGCCGTCGGCGTCAACGAGGCGCTGACCCCTGAGGACGCGGTCGTGGCCACGTACCGCGAGCACGGCCACGCCCTGGCTCGCGGCATCAGCGCGGAGGCGGTCATGGCCGAGATGTACGGCAGGACGACCGGGTGCAGCGGGGGCCGGGGCGGGTCCATGCACCTGTTCGACGCGAGCCGGCGTTTCTACGGCGGCAACGCCATCGTCGCCGGCGGGCTTCCCCTGGCCGCCGGCCTCGCGCTCGCCGACCGTATGCGCGAACAGAACCGCGTCACCTGCTGCTTCTTCGGCGACGGGGCGTTCGCCGAGGGCGAGTTCCACGAGACGGCGAACCTCGCGGCCCTGTGGAACCTGCCCCTGCTGTTCGTGTGCGAGAACAATCTCTACGCCATGGGCACGGCTCTGGAACGGCACCAGGCGCAGACCGACCTGGCGATGCGCGCCACCTCCTACGGCATGGTCGCCTGGTCCGTGGACGGCATGGACGTCGAGGCCGTGGAACAGGCCGCCCGGCGGGCCGTCGAGGGCATCCGGACCGGCACCGGCCCGCACTTCCTGGAACTGCGCACCTACCGCTTCCGCGCCCACTCGATGTACGACCCCGACCGCTACCGTGACAAGGCGGAGATCGAGCGGTGGAAGTCCCGCGACCCGATCACCCTGCTCATGGACCGCATGCGCGCGAGCGGCGCGCCGGTCGACAAGGACGTCGCCCGGGTCGAGCAGCGGATCACCGCCGAGATCGACCACGCCGTCGAAGCCGCCGAACAGGCGCCGGAGGAACCGGTCGAGAGCCTGCTCCGGCATGTCACCAGCGCCCCCGCGGAGACGGTGAGCTGACCATGGGCACCAAGACGGCGGCTGGGACGACGACGTACCGGGAGGCCATGCGCGAGGCCCTGCGGGAGGCGCTGAGCTCCGACGACCGCGTCTTCCTCATGGGGGAGGACGTGGGCCGCTACGGCGGCTGCTTCGGCGTCAGCCTCGGTCTGCTGGAGGAGTTCGGCCCGGAACGCGTCCGCGACAGCCCTCTGTCCGAGTCCGCGTTCGTGGGCGCCGGGATCGGCGCCGCCCTGGCCGGGATGCGACCGATCGTCGAGATCATGACCGTCAACTTCAGCCTGCTTGCCCTCGACCAGATCCTCAACAACGCCGCCACTTTGCTGCACATGTCGGGCGGGCAGCTTCCGGTACCGCTGGTCATCCGCACGACCACGGGCGCCGGACGGCAGCTCGCCGCGCAGCACTCGCACAGCCTGGAGGGCTGGTACGCGCACATCCCCGGCATCCGCGTCCTCGCACCCGCCACCCTGGAGGACGCCCGCCACATGCTCGCACCGGCGCTCGCCGACCCCGACCCCGTACTGATCTTCGAGCACGGCAGCCTCTACAACGTCTCCGGTGAACTTCCGCCGTCCGCCGGACCGGTGGACCTGGACCACGCCGCGATCCGCCGTCCCGGTACCGACATCACCCTGATCACCTACGGGGGTTCGCTGTCCAAGGCCCTCGCGGCGGCGGACGAGCTGGCCGCCGAGAACATCGACGCGGAAGTGCTCGACCTGCGCACGCTCCGCCCCCTCGATGTCGCTGCCATCACCACCTCCGTCACCCGTACCCACCGCGCCGTGGTCGTCGACGAGGCATGGCGTACGGGAAGCCTGGCCGCCGAGGTGTCCGCCCGGATCGCGGAGGACGCGTTCTACGAACTGGACGCTCCCGTCGAGCGGGTGTGCAGCGCCGAGGTCCCGATACCGTACGCCCGGCAACTGGAGGAGGCCGCCCTGCCGCAGACCGCCGACATCGTCGCGGCAGCCCACCGGGCGGTGGACTGACTATGGCCGAGTTCACCATGCCGTCCCTCGGCGCCGACATGGACGAGGGCACCCTGCTGGAATGGCTGGTGCAGCCGGGTGACCCCGTCCACAAGGGCGATCCGGTCGCGGTCGTCGAGACCGCGAAGTCGACAATCGAGGTGGAGTGCTTCGAGACCGGGACCATGGCGGAGCTGCTGGTCGATCCCGGTGCGACGGTGCCGGTGGGCACACCACTCGCGGTGATCGGGACGTCGGGGGAGGACGGAGCGAGGAAGCCCAGGAAGCGGACGGCTCGCCACGCACGGAAGAAGAGCGAGCCCACCGAGCCGGCGCCGGCTTCGCCGCGCCCTTCGCCTCCACCGTCTGCCCCTCCTCCATCACCCGCAGCCGAACCAGAGCCCATGCCCGCAACGCCCGTCCCGGCCGCCACACCCGCCACGGTGCTGCACCCCGGCCACCTCGAAGCGGGTCCCCTGCTCCGCCACCTCGCGGAGCACAGTGGCGTCGATCTGGAGGCGCTGCGCGGCACCGGACCGGGAGGACGCGTCACCCGGGCTGACGTAGAGAAGGCGGCGGCTGCCAGGTCCGCCGCTCGGCCGCCGCGCGCGCGGGCCACCCCGCTCGCCCGGCGGCTCGCCGCAGAGCTCGGGGTCGACCTGACCACGGTGGCGGGGACGGGAACGGACTCGGCTGTCCGTGCCGCGGACGTGCGGCAAGCCGCGCCCGGTCCGGCCACACCGGTCGCGCCACCGCGCGCGGACGCGCGTCCTGCCGTTGAACGCCACGCCACGGTGCCGCCGTCCGATGACCGGGCAGCGACCATGCGCCGAGCGATCGCCGCCCTGATGAGCCGCGCCAACCGGGACATCCCCCACTACTACCTGTCCACCACCGTGGACATGGCCGCCTCGATGAACTGGCTGCGCGAGCACAACCGGCATAGCCCGGTCGGCGAACGACTCCTGCCGGCGGCCCTGTTGCTCAAAGCGGCGGCACTGGCCGCTCGGGAGGTCCCCGAACTCAACGGTTCCTGGACCGACAACCACTTCACGGCCGGTGAAGGGGTGCACCTCGGGGTGGCTGTGTCCCTGCGCGGAGGAGGGCTCGTCGCCCCCACACTGCGCGACGCCGACGCTCTCGCGCTCCCTCAGTTGATGGCCGCGCTGAAGGACATGGTCACCCGGGCCCGGACGGGCAGGCTGCGCGGCTCCGAGGTGTCCGACGCCACGATCACGGTCACCAATCTCGGCGACCAGGGCGTCGAAAGCGTCTTCGGCGTGATCTACCCGCCGCAGGTGGCCCTGGTCGGTTTCGGCCGGGTCGTCGACCGGCCATGGGCCGTCGACGGCCTGCTCGGCGTACGTCCCGTGGTCACGGCGACCCTCTCCGCCGACCACCGCGCGACGGACGGCGCCGTCGGCGCCCGCTACCTCACGGCCGTCACCCGACTCCTGCAGAACCCGGAGCAGCTGTGAACATTAACCGAACCGAAGCACTCGACATGGTCAGGGAGTCGATCTCCCGTGTCGTCCCCGGCGCGGACGTGGCCGCCCTAGGGCCCGACGACGCGTTCCGCGACGTGCTGGAGATGGACTCCCTCGACTTCCTGAGTTTCGTCGAGGTCCTCAGCGAACGGTCCGGCGTCCGGATCGAGGACGAGGACACGACCCGTCTGACCACGCTGTCCGCCGGTGCCGACTTCCTCCTCGCCCACTCCCGGCCTCCGCGCTGAGCGGAACCCGGGTGCCGCGGTGGGATGGAAGAAGACCGATCCGGCGGTCACCGTGCCGGATCCCCCGAGGTGTGCCATGAACCACTCCGCACTCGCAGCGCGACTGCACCGCCTGACCGCCACAGGAGTGTCCCGACGGCTGGAACCCGTCCTCCTGATCGTCACGACGGCCGCCCTCGCCGGCGGCGGCATCGCCTGGCTCGTGGACGGCCCCAACCTCGCTGACCTGCTCTGGGCCCTGGGTACCGTGGCCGTCGTTGTCCCCGCGGTGTGGTGGGTTCCGGTCGCGTTGCGGCGCGGGCAGGCGCGCGTGGACCTGAGGCCGTACTCGCGCTCGGCGGGACCCTGACCGTGGGTGAAGCACCTGGCCGGTGCCCTGATCGCGCTGATGCTCGCGACCGGGCGCACTCTGGAGGCCGCGGCGCAGCGGCGCGCCTCCCACGACCTGCGGGCCTTGCTCGCACACGCGCCGCGCTCGGCCCACCGGCACGGGCCACCGTGCCGCTGGCACAGGTCGTCGTCGGCGACCTGCTCGGCTCTTGCGGTCGACCGGCGTTCCCCGAGGCCAGCGCCACCATGAGCCGCGCCACACCGAGATCGAACGCCTCTCGCGGCGCATCGCCACCCACCTCGAACCGGCCCGCGCCGACGGCGGCCTGGCCCCCGAACAACTCGACGACCTGCGTTCCTGTCTCTACGGCCGAAACACCGTCCTGCGGCTGCACTTCACCCAGGAGGAGAACCACTTCTCCCTCGCCCCGTGAGGGCGCCCCACGAAGGCTCCGGTGCCTGCGACGACGGACCGACGGGGCGGACGCCGGCGGCTCACACCGCCACGATGGCGTCGACGACCTCGACCACGTCGTCGATGTCCCGTACCGGGGCGAGCAGTTCGGGTACGAGGTCCTTGTCCAGTCGACCCTTCAAGGTCACCACGCCGTTCCTCACGGTCACTTCGACGGCACGCGGATCCACCAGATACCGTACGACCAGGGACTCGACCTCGGCCTGGATCTCGGTGTCGTCGCGGATCAGGGCGCGCAGCAGGTCCTGTCGGCTGACCACGCCGACGAGCCGGCCGTGAAGGTCGGTCACGGGGAGCCGCTTCAACCGCGCGTGGGCGGCGGTCCACGCCGCGTCCGACACGCGCTCCGACGGGTGGACGGTGACCGGTGGGAAGGTCATCAGCGTGGCCGCCGTGTCCCCGTGGCTCTTGTCGTACAGGCGGTGCTGCCACAGTCTGCCGACGCGGCCGTGCCGCCGCGGCTCCGCCATGACGGCGGCCTTGGCCAGCAGGTCCGACTCCGAGACGACACCGATCACGTGGTCGTCGGCGTCGACCACCGGCACGGCGTTCACCTGCTCACGGGCGAGTGTGTGCGCCACGTCGAGGAAAGGCATGTCGCCGGGGACGGAGACCGCGGGCACGTGCATGACGTCGCGAACGCGGGGCACGGCCAGTGTCCGGGAGGCCGGGGCCGAAGGCTTGGGCGTCGACCCCTCCACGGCGGAATCGGGCGCTTCGGTGCCCCGTGCCGACGCGGCGCCGGCGACGGCCGCGAGATACCGGCGCAGCGCGTCCTGGCGCGGTTCCTCCTGCGGTGTCCAGGGGCGGCCCGGCATGGTACGGCGGGCTTCCTTCTCCGCGGAGCGGTGCTCGGAGTCGCTCACGGCTGCCTCCCGGGGATGCCGTACACCTACGAGGTCAGTTTCGCATCGATCGACAGACGCGGCCTCCGGGCCGAACGGCCCCGCCTGCGGGCCGTTCGGCCCGGCGCGACGCGACACGTCATCGCCTACCAAGGACACTGGGAAGCGGGGACTGGGCCCCTTGAGGTGACTTCATGACGGGATTCCGGGACTTTCTGACACGGTTCCGACCGGTGGCATCACCCGGCCGGGCGGCACCCGGTGGTGTCCCCGCGGACCATTCCGCCGAACTGCGCGCGGAACTCGCACGGCCGCTGGCCCTGCTCGAACAGACGGAAGCGGAGGCCCGGAGCGTGCGCGAGCGCGCCGACGCCGCCGCCGCAGCACGCCTGCACGAAGCCCAGGTCCTCGCCGAGGAAATCGTGTCCGAGGCACGTGAGGAAGCCCGCCGGACGCGGGAGCGGGCCGCCGAGCGGTCGCTGCGTGCCGCCGAGGCCGAGGCCACGGAACTGCGTGCCGGTGCGGAACGTGAGGCGGCCGCGGTGCTCGACCGGGCCAGGGTCCGGATGCCCGCGTTGACCGAGCGGGCGCTCACGCTGGTGAGGGCGGACATCACGGCGGAGCCGGAGCCCTCCCCGTCACCGGAGGCGGGTTCCTGATGGGCGCCGGCTGGGTGGCCGGAGTAACCCGGGCGCGGGCTCTGCGCACCAGACGCCTGGGGCCCGAGAGTATCGGGAAGGTGGCCGCGTCCCGCACCCTCGACGATGCTCTGCGCTATCTGGCGGCCACCCCGTACCGGCACGACATCAACCCCGGTGCGACACCGGCGGAGGCGCAGCGGGCGGTCTCGGCGGCGCTGCTGTGGCATCTACGGGTCCTCGCGGGCTGGCAGCCCGCCACCGGCGCCCAGGCCGTCCGGGCACTCGCCGCGGGCTTCGAGATCTCCAACACCGAACATCACCTGAGCGAGATGGTGGTTGGCCCGGAACGGCCCCATCCCCCGCCCTACCGCCTGGGCGCACTGGCGATCGCCTGGACCCGGCTCGCCCGCACCCGCACACCGTCGGAGCTGCGCACCGCGCTGGCGGCCTCCGACTGGGGCGACCCCGGGGGCGACTCCCCCGCCGCACTCGCCACCGGCATGCGGGTCTCCGCCGCCGTACGCCTCGCCACCGCCGTTCCCGACGCGGCGCCCTGGGCGGCGGCCCGGCTCGTCCTGCTGTTCGGCCGCGAGGTGTTCGTCGTCGGGCGCCGGTTGCCGGACGTCTCCGTCCGGCGCGCCTCCCGCCTGCTCGGCCCGCGAGCGGTGAGCGCGGGGTCGTACGCGGACTTCCGGCAGGCACTGCCCGCCGACACGCGCCGGGTACTGGACGACGTGGACCAGGCGGCCGACCTGTGGCGGGCGGAGGCACGGTGGTGGGACGCGGTCGAGCGGGATGGCCGGGAACTGCTGCGCACGTCCTCCTTCGGTCTGGGGCCGGTGGTAGGGGCCGTGGCCCTGCTGTCGGCCGACGCGTGGCGCACGCGCGGCGCGCTGGAACTGGCCGCCCGGGGTGGTGGCCCCGGTGACTGGACGGCGGCGGAGGCGCCCGATGGTCCGGGCTGAGGCGGCGATCCCGGTCCGGATGCGCCGGGTGGCCCTCGTGGCCCCCGAGCGGGTGCTGCGGGAGAGCCTGGTGCGGATCGCCGAGGCTGGCTGCGTGGAGATCGACCTCGCCGGGGACGGCGGTCCGGAAGTCCGCGGGCCCGCGGCCACGCGTCTGCAGCGGTTGCGTGCCGAACCCACACGACCGGTCCTCAGCGGGATTCCGCCCGATCTGGACGTCTTGGAACGGGAGGGCAGAACGGACCTGCTGGCAGGTGAGGCGCAACTGGAGGAACGCCTCCTCAGCGCCGTCCGGCACGGCGAGGTCGCCGCACTGGCCGGGTGGTGCCCCGACACGGCGGTGGGGACCACGGCGGCGCGCGTCGCGGGTGCCGGAGGAGCGCTGGTGCCGTTGCGGGCTCCGCGCGGCGTCGATCCGCCGACCCTGCTGACGGGCGCCCGCCCCGCACCTCCGGGCAGGCCCGTGCGCCGCTCCTTCACGCCGCTGGTCAGTACCTACGGGACTGTGCCCTACGCGGACGTGGACCCGACGCTCCCGGCGGGAATCGTCTACGTGGTGATGTTCGGTCTGATGTTCGGCGATGTCGGGCACGGGCTGCTGCTGGTCGTCGTCGCCTTCCTGCTGCGTGCGGGCCGGCCGCGCCGGGCGGCGGCACTGCGCCCGCTGTGGCCGTTCGTGGCCGGGGCCGGGCTGGCCGCCATCCTGGCCGGGGTGGCGTACGGCGAGTTCTTCGGTCCGACCGGGGTGCTGCCCGTGCTGTGGCTCGAGCCACTGGAGGAGCCGATGCGGCTGCTGGGCACCGCCGTCGGGCTCGGTGCGGTGCTGCTGGCCGCCGCCTACGCCGCCGGGATCGTGAACCGCTGGCGGGAGGGCGGACCGATGCGGGCCCTGTACGCGACCACCGGCATCGCGGGAGCCGCGCTCTATCTGGGCCTCGCCGTCGTCGTCGGTGCCCTGCGGCTGGGCCGGATGCCTTACGCGGTGGTGGGGGCCGTGATCGCCGTCATCGGTCTGACGCTGGCCGGCGCCAAGCTGTACGCGGACACGGCGGGTGGTCCGGGCGGCACGGTGCAGACCGGAATCCAGCTCTTCGACGCGGTCGTCAGGATCGGCTCCAACGTGGTGTCCTTCGCACGGCTCGCGGCCTTCGGCCTGACCCACGCCGCGCTCGGCGCGATCGTCTGGGACGGTACGAGGGCCCTGGTGAGCCGGGGGCCGGTCGGCTTCGTCGCCGCGTCGCTGGTGTTCCTCGTGGGCAACGCGCTGACCTTCGCGCTGGAGGCTCTCGTGGCGGGTGTTCAGGCGCTGCGTCTGGAGTTCTACGAACTGTTCTCCCGGCTCTTCGAGGGAGAGGGGCGCCCGTTCAGGCCCTGGCGGCTGCCCGTCGAACAGGTTCCGGGGCCGGTCCCGGCCGGGGTGAGTGTCGGCCCCGGCCCGGTGCGGAAGGAGCTGTCGTGATCACCTGGTTCTTGGCGCTGCCCCTGGTCCTGGCGGGTTTCGTCGCCGTGCGGCTCGTGCTGCGGCGTTCGGGCCGCAGGGCCCTGTGGTGGACGGTCGCCGCCGACGCCGTGCTCCTCGTGGCCGCCACCGTGGTGCTGACGCTGGCGCTCGGCGGCGGATCCGCGCAGGCCGCCACCACGGCGGCCAAGGACTCAGGGTCGGGCTCCGCGGCCCTGATCGGCGCGGCGATCGCGGTGGCGGGCGCGACGATCGGGGCGGGTGTCGCCGTCGCCTACACCGGTGCGGCCGCCCTCGCGGCGCTCAGCGAACGGCCCGAGCTCTTCGGCCGGGCCATGGTCATCGTCGGCCTGGCCGAGGGCATCGCCATCTACGGGCTGGTCGTGGCGGTCATTCTGATCGGGAAGGCGTGACCGTGGGACGCGTCGCCGCCCTCGGCGAACGCTCAGGGGTGGCGGGTCTGGCCCTCGCCGGGGTGGTCGTCGTGGTCGCGGAGGCTCCCGAGGCGGTACGCCGGGGCTGGCGGAGCCTGCCTGACGACGTGGACCTGGTGATCCTGACCGCGGCCGCGGCCGAGGCGTTGGGGCCGGAACCGGGCGGGCCCACGAGCGGCCGCCCGCTGATGGTCGTGATGCCGCCATGACGCCCCCGGCCCCGGACCGGGCGACGGAAGCACTCGACCCGGTCCGGGCGGAGCTGCTGCGAGCCGCCCACGCCGACGCGGAGGCGGTCATGGACCGGGCCGAGCAAGAGGCCGCCACTCTGCTCGACCGGGCCCGCGCCGAAGCCAGTGCGATTCTCGAAGAGGCCCGCCAACAGGGCGAGGCGGACGGCGCGGCTGCGGCCCGCGACCGCCTCGTCAGGGCCCGCCGGGAGGCCAGGTCCCGCACGCTCGCCGCTCGCCGGGAGGCGTACGAGACACTGCGCCACAACACCGCCGTACGGGTCGGGAAAGTGCGCCGGACCGCCGAATACGCGGAGCTGCGGAAGCGGCTGGAGCGGCGGGCCCGCGTGCTCCTCGGGCCTACCGCCGAGGTGACCGAGCACCCCGGCGGTGGTGTGGTCGCCTGTACGCCGGGACGACGGGTCGACCTGTCGCTGACCGCGCTGGCAGACCGCGCCCTGGACCGCATGGGAGGGGAGGTACGGAGCCTGTGGGAGCCGTGACGGAGTCAGAGAGGACGCGTCGGCCGGCCGCCTGCCGGATCCTGCGCGTCACCGGTCCGCTGGTCGAGGTGGAGTACACGGGCGGCACCGCGATGTACGACCTGGTCTCGATCGGCCCCACCGGGCTGCCCGGGGAGGTCGTCGCCATCAACGACGACGTGGTCACCGTACAGGCGTACGAGTACACCGGCGGGCTCGCTCCCGGACAGACGGCGACGCCGCAGGGGCGGCCCCTGTCGGTGCGGCTCGGCCCGGAGCTGCTCGGCGGGATCTTCGACGGGCTGCTGCGTCCCCTGTCCGGGGCCGGCGACTGGCTGATGCCCGGCACCCGGGCCGCCACGGCCGGGGAACACACCTGGACCTTCACCCCCTCGGTGGCGCAGGGCGAGGAAGTCTCCGAGGGGCAGGCCCTGGGAGAGATCCGCGACGCCGGACCGACAGGGGTGAAGGTCCTGGTACCGCCCGGCTGCGGGGGTGCAGTGGAGCGGATCTCCGATGCCGGGAAGCTGACGGTGGACGCGGTGGCGGCCGTCGTGGGCGGCACCGAGGTGACCGCCGGTGCCCTGTGGCCGGTGCGCCGGCCCCGCCCCGTGCGAGAACGCGTGGACAGCCACGAGGCCCTGAACACCGGGCAGCGGGTGGTCGACCTGCTCTTCCCCGTGGCCCGGGGCAGCACGGTGGCGGTGCCGGGCGGGTTCGGGACGGGCAAGACCATGCTGCTCCAGCAGATCGCCAAGTGGTGCGATGCGGACGTCATCGTCTACGTCGGCTGCGGGGAGCGCGGAAACGAGATGGCCGATGTCATCACCGAGCTGGCGGAGCTCCAGGATCCGCGGACGGGCGGACGTCTCGCCGACCGCACGGTGACGATCGCCAACACCTCCAACATGCCGATGATGGCCCGCGAGGCAAGCGTGTACTCGGGGGTCACGGTCGCCGAGTACTTCCGTGACATGGGCCTGGACGTGGTGGTCATCGCCGACTCGACCTCCCGGTGGGCCGAGGCGCTGCGCGAGTTCGCCTCCCGTACCGGCGCGCTGCCCGCCGAGGAGGGCTACCCGGCCGGACTGGCCTCGGCGATCGCGGCCTTCTACGAGCGGGCCGCCGCCGTCACCACACTGGGCGGGTACCGGGGTTCGGTGACGGTGATCGGAGCGGTGTCGCCGCCCGGCGGGGACCTGACCGAGCCGGTGACCGCGCACACCGAGCGCTTCGTGCGCTGTCTGTGGACCCTCGACCGCGATCTCGCGTACGCCCGCCACTACCCGGCGGTTGCCTGGGCGGGGTCCTTCTCCCGGGACGTACCGGTGCTGGCGACCGGGCACCGGGCGGCCGGGGATCCGGGGTGGGAACGGCGCCGCGAGCGGGTGGGGGCGGTACTGGCGGAGGCCGACCGGCTGGCCGATCTGGTGGACCTGATCGGTATCGCCGCCCTGCCCTCGCGGGAACGGATCGGCGTGCTCGCAGGCCGGCTGGTCAGGGAGGGCCTGCTGCAACAGAGCGCGCTGTCGGAGCGGGACGCGTACTGCGGGCCGGAGAAGACCGTAGCCCTGGCGGAAGCCGTGCTGGCGGTCACCGACCGCTGCCGCGCGCTGGTGGACTCCGGGGTCCCCGCGGCCTCGGTCGAGGAGATCGACTTCGGTCCGCTGCTGCGCGCCCGCGAGGACACCGGCCCGCACGACGCGGTCGGGGTGGCGGCTCGGCGGGACGCCATGCTCGCCAAACTGCGTGAGGTGCGGTCGTGAGTCCGTCCGACGGCCTCGAGTACACGGCGGTACGTGAGCTGCGGGGGCCGCTCGCGGTCGTCCAGGGGGTCTCGGGGGTCGGCTGGGACGAGTACGCGCTGATCACCCTCGCCTCGGGTGAGCGCCGCCACGGCGTGGTCCTGGACGCCGACCGCGAACTGGCGGTCGTGCAGGTGCTGGAGGGGACCGCCGGCATGGACCCGGAGGGCGTCCGGGCGGCCTTCTCCGGCAGCCCGCTGCGTGTCCCGGTCGGCACGGACTGGCTGGGCCGGGTCTGCAACGGCCGGGGCGAGCCCCTCGACGGCGGCCCACCCGTCCTCGGCACCGGCACCGCCGGGGTGGGCGGCGCTCCCCTCAACCCCGTACGGCGCGAGCCGCCGTCCGAGCCGGTACTCACCGGCGTCGGTGCCGTCGACACCCTGACGACGCTCGTACGGGGTCAGAAGCTGCCGGTGTTCTCGGTGGCCGGGCTGCCGCACCTGGAGCTGGCGGCCCAGATCGCCGCTCAGGCCACCGTCGCGGGCGAGGCGTTCAGTGTCGTCTTCGCGGGCATGGGGCTCACCCACGCCGACGCCTCCTTCGTACGGGACGCCCTGGAGGAGCGGTCCGCGGCCGGGGAGCTGGTCCTGTTGCTGAACACCGCCGACGACCCCGTGATCGAACGGATCCTCACCCCGCGGATCGCGCTCACCGTCGCCGAGCACCTCGCCTTCGCGGAGGGACGGCACGTCCTGGTGGTGATGACCGACATGACGACGTACGCCGAAGCCCTGCGGGAGGTCTCGGCCGCCCGCGGGGAGATCCCCGCCCGCCGCGCCTACCCCGGCTATCTCTACAGCGACCTGGCCTCCCTGTACGAGCGCTGCGGCCGTGTCCGGGGACGGCCCGGGTCGGTCACCGTGCTGCCCGTGCTGACCATGCCCGCGGGTGACATCACCCATCCCGTGCCCGACCTGACCGGGTACATCACCGAGGGGCAGATCGTGCTCTCGCCCTCGGTGCACGCGCGGGGCGTGTATCCGCCTCTGGACGCGCTGTCCTCCCTGTCCCGGCTGATGCGCAAGGGCGCCGGTCCCGGCCGTACGCGCGAGGACCACCTCGACGTCGCGGCCCAGCTGCTGGCCGCCCTGGCCCGCGCCCGGCAGGTCCGTGACCTCGCGGACCTGGTCGGCGAGGCTGCGCTGAGCCCGACCGACCGCCGTTACCTGGACTTCGACGAGGCGTTCCTGCGGGACTTCGCCGACCAGCGGAGCGACGAGCCGCGCGCACTGGACGACGCGCTGGAACGCGGCTGGCGGACCCTGCTCACGCTGCCCCGCAGTCAGCTCTCCATGCTTCCGGCCCGACTCCTCGACGCCCGCGCCGCGAAGGATGCCGCCGATACGGAGGCGTCACGATGACCAGGGCTCGTCGTACGCCACCCGGTCGGGCGGGTCGGCTTCGGCTGCGCCACAGTCTCGACGTCGCCGAGCGCGGAGCCGACCTCCTGGAACAGAAGCTCCGCGTCCTGCGCTCCGAGCACGAGCGGCTGGTGAGCGCGGAGGCGACGGCCGCCCGCGCCTGGCGCGACCTGCTGGCCGAGGCCGAGCGCCACCTGCTGCGGGGGCTCCTCCTGAGCGGGGAACAGGCCCTGGACGCGGCTGCCGCAGGGATCGCTCCCGCCGAGGTCACGGTCCAGTGGACCACCTCCATGGGCGTACGCCACCCGGCGACGGCCTCCGTGTCCGTCCCCGCCCGTCCGTCCACCGCGGCCGCCCCTGCCAACACGGCTCTGGTGCACGCCGAAGCCGCTTACGCGCGTGCCGTGCGGGCCGCCGCCGAGTACGCCGCCGCCCGCACTGCCGCCGAGCTCGTGGGCGCGGAGGTGCTGAGCACCCGGCACCGGGTCCGCGCCCTGCGGCGCCACTGGATCCCCCGCCTGCGGCAGGCGCTCGACCACGCCGACCTTGCGTTGGAACAGGCCGAGCACGAGGACGGCGTACGGCGGCGGTGGGCGGCTCGGACGACAGAACGGTGAGCGCTCACCGGAAGGCGGCGTGGATCTCCTGTTCGGTCGCCGAGTGCGAGACCAGAAGGAGCTCGTCGCCGGGCACAGCCGCTCCGCCGGGCCCGGTACGGTCGGCTGTCCGTCGCGGACGATGGTGGCGACGACCGTGCCCTCGGGCAGGAGGACGTCTCCCAGGGCCCGGCCGCCGTCCTGAGGGACCAGCTCGCCGATGTTGTGGCTGAAGAGATGGACGAGGAACTTGCGGATGTTCTGGTAGACGGCCCCGCCGAGCCGGACGGCCGGCCACGTCGGCGCCCCCGGCCCCCATCGCCACACCGACGTCGGCGTGTGGGCGTCGTCGGCACCGTCCCCGGTGACCGCCGCCACCTCGCCCCGCCGCTGGAACGCGATGACCCCCCTCACCTTGTGCTCCGGGCTGACCCGGCACAGCAGCAGATCGGACGGTTCCGCGAGCAGCGCGTCGAGCTCGTCCTCGTCCATCGCGTCGAGCCAGGCACCCATCACCACGTCCGGATCGGGCCGCCGCAAACGGAGCAGCCGGATCGGAAGCAGAAGCGTCACCGACCGCCGCGCTCTTCTGCGTGCCGGTCGACGCGTCCGCACCGGTGCGCATCACGCGAACCTGTGAGGTGACCGGATCCTCGTCGCCGGTGTCACTCACCGGATCGCCCGGAGGGCCTTGGGTGGGGCTTCCATCACGGGCTCCAGGGTTTCGGGGGCGGGCTCGCCGGTTCGCCACCACGGAATCGGCGGTGCCTTGTCATCGTGTGCAGGCCCGGCGGATGAAACCAGGGCCGTCCGGGGCAGGTGAGGTGTCGTCCGGGCCCTCACACCGGGACGGTGATGACGGGGCAGCGGGCGTGGTGGAGCACTCCCTGGCTCACCGAGCCGAGCAGCATGCCCGTGAACCCGCCGTGCCCGCGAGTGCCCACGACCAGACCGAGAGCGTGTTCCGAGGCTTCGGTCAGGACCCGTACCGGGTGGCCGCGGATGACTTCGTGGTGCAGCTCCACTTCCGGGTACGTCGCCGTGCGGCCCGCGACCGTCTCGGACAGCACCCGGCGGCACTCCCGCAGCGCGGCGCCCTCGTCCAGGACGCCGAGGAGCGGAGGGTGCCACACATACATGGCCCTGAGGGCCGCGCCGCGCAGGGCCGCCTCCTCGAACGCGACATTCACCGCCGCCGTGGAATGCGGGCTGCCGTCGACGCCGACCACGAAGTACGCGGGCTGCTGCATGACGTGCTCCGGTTCCGGGACGACCGCGACAGGGCAGGGAGCGTGGGCAGTGAGCGGGAGCGCCACCGAGGCGGAGCCGAACAGTTCGCGCCGGGTGCTCAGGTGCCAGGAGCCCACCACGATCATCGAGGCGCTCTGCGCCTCCTCGCGCAGGACCCACGCGGGCTCCCCGTCCGCCAGTGACGCCGACACCTCCACCGCCGGCCGCCGGGACTCCACGAAGGCGACCGCCTCGTTGAGCACCCGTTCCCCGACGGACTGCAGCGCCTGGCTCCACTGCTCCCAGGCCGGCCGTGCCTCCCCCGACCGGTATCCACCGAAGAGCACTCCCCGGACGTGTACGAGCCGCAGCGGCAGCGCTCGCCGATCCGCCTCGTCGGCGGCCCAGGCGAGAGCCAGCCGCTTCGAGGGGTCGGGGTCGACACCCACGACGATCGGCCGACGTCCGTCCGCACCGCCCATGGCGCCTCCAGGTGATCTCCGCGCCGCCGTCTGTCCGCTCTCCATCCAGCCTCACCCGTTCCGCCGAGTGCCGCACGCCGCGGGCTCCCGGGCTCCTTCCGGCTTGGGCCGTGCCGTCGAGACCGTCCGGCCCGTGCGGCTCACCCGTGCCGGGCGGAGAGTGGAAGGAGGAACGCACGCGACACGAGGAGGCGGGAGCCATGTGGCACCGGACGGTGAGCGACCTCATGACCACGTCGGTGATCAAGGTGCGCCGGGACACCGGCTTCAAGGAAGTCGCCAAGCTGCTGGCCGAGCACGACATCACCGCCGTACCGGTCCTGGACGACGAGGAACACGCCGTGGGTGTGGTCTCCGAGGCGGACCTGCTGCGCAAGGAGGCCGCCCAGCTGGATCCGGCGGGCCTGCTGCCGGTCCTGCGTCCCGAGCCCGCGGACCGTGCGAAGGCCGAGGCCACCACCGCAGAGGGACTGATGAACAGCCCGGCCGTGACAGCCATGCCGCAGTGGACAGTGGTGGAGGCCGCCCAGGTCATGGAGCGCCACCACGTCAAACGGCTGCCGGTCGTCGACGAGGCCGACAGGCTGGTCGGTCTGATCAGCAGGGCCGATCTGCTCCGGGTCTTCCTGCGGAGTGACAGCGCCATCCGGGAGGAGATCTCGGGAGAGGTACTCCTGCGCACCCTCGGAATCCCGCCCGGCGCGGTCACCGTGCGGGTCGTCGACGGACGGGTGTCGCTGAAGGGCACCGTCGAGCGCAAGTCGCTCGTCCCGGTCGTCATACGCCTGTGCCAGGGTGTGGACGGGGTCGTCGACGTCTCCGCGGAGCTGCAGCACCGGGTGGACGACACCTCCACCGCTGGGGAGCCAGGGGCGTCACGCCACGCCGGACTGGCCACATGACCCGGACTCAGTACAACGTGAGCGATGTGATGACGCAGACGGTCGTGGCCGTCGGACGGGACGCGTGCTGGAAGGCGAGGGACGCGTGATCGGTGTCGTCTCCGAGGCCGATCTGCCGCCCAAGGAGGAGTTCCGCGACGAGGAGCAGAGCCTCTCCCAGCAGCGACAGCGCCTGGCCGATGTCGCCAAGGCCCTTACCGTGCACAGCGCGCGTGCGGCACCTTTACCTGCGGCCTCGGTTACCGCCGCTGCCGGTCATTGTCCCCTCGCAGCCCTGCGCCGGTCGAATTCGTCCCGGGCGCTGCCGATGGCGGCCATACCTCGTCGGTCGAAGCGGTCGGTCTTCCACACCGCCAGCGCCTTGACCTCACCGGCGATGACCGCGTTCATCGCACCTTCGAGCTTCACGCGACGGAACGCGGTGTCGGCCCGCAGCACACCGCCTGCGCTGACCACGTCGCACTGGCCGCGGTCGACCCGGATCACACGTCCGGGCAGCAGTCCTTCGGTGTCGTACGGGGCGAACGCGTCCGCCCCTGCGTCGTCCCAGCCGTGGGGGGTGAGCGCGGAGAAGTCGGAAGAGGCAGAGCTGGAAGTCAAGGGTGACCCTTCACAAGGGCGGCCCCCGGCAAGGGATCTGTGAGATCAGCGAGTCAGCCGACGGCCACGGAGGTGGACTTGACGAACCGGATGCGGGCAGCACCCTGCGCAAGGACAGCCATCGGTCGACACCTCCTCGTCTCTTCTCGCTTCGTGTGAAGCCGCCGCAACAGCAGCCCGTCGCGGCGGACGCACGTCAGCTGTTTCTCGTGCAGGCGTGGCCGTTGAGCGTGATGCCGTACGCCGGGGAGTTCCTGCCGCTCCAGGAGGCCAGGAAGCCGAAGGTGAGGGTGCCGTCGGCGCGGACGGACTTGTTGTAGTCGGCGGCGGTGGCGGTGACCCGGGAGTCGTTCTGCGCGAAGCTCGCGTCCCACATCTGGGTCACCTTCTGGCCGTCCCGGAAGGACCAGCCGACGCGCCAGTTGCCGAGGGCCTCGACGGTGGTGACGGAGACGGTGGCCTGGAAGCCGTCGGGCCACTGGTTGACCAGGTCGTAGGAGTAGGTGCAGGCGGCCGGGGAAGGGTCGGGCGAGCCGGTGGCGGCCGTGGAGGAGGACGTGCCCTGGGGTTCGGGGCCGGGGTTCTTGTCGCCGCCGGTCCGCGTCGCGGAGGCGGTGGGGGCATGGGTGAGGGTCGGGGAGGCCGTCGTAGGCCGGCCGGTGAGGCCCGGCAGGGACGGGCCGGGGGCCGCGACCGGGCTGCTGTCGGTCGGATCGCCGCTGGAGACGGCCTCGTTGGCGGAGCCGCCGAAGGGCATCAGCGACACGGCCAGCGCCAGCAGCGAGACCACCACGGCGGCGACGAGCAGGCCGTTGCGGACCGCCCGGGCGCGCTGGGCGCCGGCCCCCGGCTCGCCGCGGTCGGCGTCGGCGGGTTCCGGGCGCCCGGCGCCGAGACGGACCTCGGCGGCCCTTCTGCGGCGCTCCAGGTAGGCGAGGCCGCCCCAGCCGATCACGCCGCCGGCGAGGGCCGCGGGCAGTCCGCCGCCGTGCGGGCGCAGACAGGCGGCGGCCTCGGCGCAGTCCACGCAGGTGGCGAGGTGGCGCGAGAGGTCGGCGGGGACGTCGGCGGCGGGCGAGCGGGTGACCGCGTCCAGCAGCCGGGCGTAGCTGCGGCAGTCGGCACCCATCGGCGTGTCCAGGTGCGCGCGGTGGCAGCGGTCGCGGAACAGGCTGCGCACCTGGGCGAGTTCGTCACCGACGAGGGCCGGGTCGAGTCCGAGGCGCCGGGCCACCACGGACAGCGGCAGCGCCTCCACCTCGGCCAGCCACAGCAGTGCCGCGTCCGCCTCCTGGAGGTCACGCAGACCGCGCAGGGCGAGCGGGCGCTGCAACGGGGGCCCGGTGTAACGGGCGGCCTTGTCCGAGTTGAGCCACAAGCGCAGGTCGGGATCGAGGTCGTGCCCCTGACCGCCCTCCTCCCAGGCTGCCGCGGTGGTGCGTACGGCGGTCAACAGCAGCGGGATCATGGGGAGTCGGGAGCGGCGCCCGGCGCTTCTGGCGGTGGCGGCGTCGGTGACGCGGGCCTCACGCATGCCGAGCGCGAACGCCTCCGTGGCCAGTTGGGTCGCCGCTTCGGCGCCGGCGGTGCACAGATCGGCGTAGGAAAGAACCGCGTCCCAGCACTCGGAGAACAGCGCGGCCTCCGCGGCGTCCTTCGGGGTCGGCAGGTCGGGCATGGGTCTCCTGCATCCACGAGCGAGGTCAACTCACCTTATTGGCAACGGAGTTGTGGGGAACCTCGCGGGGGCCCGAGCCTTTCACAACGTCACCACAACTGACAAGCGCCCTATTCAAATCCTGTTACCGGCAGTCATGCAACGCCGACCGCCGGCGGACGCCGTACAGCCGCTCGCAGCGCACACCGGTTCCGCCTCCCCGCGCACTCCTCGTTGCTACGAGAGTTATACGGAAGGAACGCGGAGAAGTATCGATGGTGGCGGGGATTTGTTGAAACCGTCGCTCTGACCGCGCGTCACACGTCCGCCGGCTCCTGCGCCGGAAGGCTGTCCATGAACGAACTCACCGAGAAGACCGCGCGACCCGGTCCGGGCGGGCCGTAACCGGGAGGCGAGGACAGGCCGAAGTCCTCCATCGTCTGGCGGTAGGCCTGCAGCAGCCGGATGTGGTACTCCAGCGGCGCGCCCTGGGGGTTGGCCTTGCCGAGCGGTGTGGTCGGCTCGGGGCACCAGGTGGTGAAGCGGGGCGTGATGCCGTGCGACATGAAGAACCGCAGGCCCTCGGTGGTGGAGGCGATGGCCTCGTCGACCGTGGTGAAGCCGAAGGGCTCGGCCATCTCCACGCCGGCCACGAAGTTGGGGATGACGTTGCGCGCGCCGAAGACCTCCGCCGAGTCGAGGATGCGCCGGTGCCACTCGTCACGGCCGACGTAGCGCTCCTTGCCCGGGCAGTACATCTTGAACAGATACTCGTCCCACACCTCGTAGTTGGGGTGGTAGATCTGCACGCCGTAGTCCTTGAACCGCTGCACGTCGTCGCGCGGCAGCGCCTGGGCGACGACCTTGCCGATCCAGCGGCCCGGGAAACGCTCCTCGATGGCCTTGGCGTAGTGACCGTAGAAGTCGGCCTCGTCGCGCCCGGAAACCGTTTTGGTGATGGCTCCACCGGTCAGCGTGTACGCGGTGGAGGTCTTCTGGGTGTCGTACCGGTCGATGATCTCGAGGGCCTCGAGGACCTCCTCGACGTCCTTCACCCCGGTGTAGGGCCGCCCGGCCGCCTTGTGCTGGCGCCAGTTGTGGTTGATGTCGCAGTACTGGCACTCCTCCTTGGCGCCGAAGTACTGGCAGACGCGGAAGACGGTGAGGTAGATGAGGTAGCCCCACTGGATGGTCGGGGCGACCTCCATGACCGACTTCCCGTTGGAGAGGGTGTGCCGGTAGTACTCCGGCATGGGCGGCACACCGACGTCGGAGACGCGTTTTCCGTCGAGGTAGAGCCCGAGAACGCCTTCCTCGTCCGCGGCGACGCGGTACGGCGAGGACGGGTTGACCCGCACCGACACCACGGTCCGCCGCAGGTCGTACGGTCCGCCGGTGAGGATGATCTCCTCCGGGGGCCGCCGCAGCGCGGCCTCGCCCAGTTCCGGCAGGGTGCCGTGGTCGAAGGAGAAGATGAAGTACGACTTCGGCTTGACCTCGCCGCTCTCGTTGTCGCTGAGAGCGGACGGGTCGAAGGCGACGCCCCCTCGCAGCAGGTCCTCCTTGAAGACGGCTTCCCGCGGTACCTGCGGGAACCGTTCCATCAGATCCTCGACCAGCGCGGTACGGCTGCCCATCCCGATCTCTCCTCCCGGCTCAGGCGTTCGACTCCTCACGGTATGCCCTCGCCCGCGCGTCAGCCGTACCGGGTCCCCGCACGGCGGGCGACATGTTCTGGTACGGGGGCTTCCGCCGGGAGCACAGGGTCGGGTACGGGCGCGCCCCAGGCCGAGGCCAGCGGCAGGGTCCCGGCCCACAGACCCAGCTCGGCGTCGGGTCCGTCACCGTCGTCCGGCGCGCCCGTGCGGATCTTGACCGAGGCCTCCTCCAGCGAGAGGGCGAGCAGGGTGGTGGCGGCCAGCTCCTTGCGGTTCGGCCGGCGGGCGTACGACCACTGGCCCGGCGCCGCGTGTTCGGTGAGCAGGCGCAGGGCCTCCAGCTTCTCCGCCGGGTCGGTGACCGTGCGGGCCTCGCCGTGGATCATCGCGCTGCGGTAGTTGACGCCGTGCTCGAAGACCGAGCGGGCCAGGACCAGGCCGTCGACATGGGTGACGGTGACGCAGACGGGCGTACCACCGGCGAGGCTGCGGCTGGCCACCGAGCCGTGCAGGTACAGCTGCCGCTCGTCGCGGCCGTAGACGGTGGGCACGACCAGTGGCCGCCCTTCGACCACCACTCCGAGATGGCAGACGAACCCGGCGTCGAGGATCGCGTCGAGGTCGGCCCGGTCCGGGCTTCCCTGCTCGCGGAGCCGGCGGTGCCGGGTGAGGTCGGTCAGGGGCAGGGCGGCGGGCAACGGGTCGTGAGCCATGAGGCCGCAGGCTACGCCTCTCTCTCCAAGGCCTCCGGATCCACCCGGTACGCCAGCCCCTCCCCCGCCACGAACCGTTGCGCCTCCTCCGCCACCGCCAGCCCCAGGCGGGCCACCTCGTTGCCCTGGGAGCCGGCCAGGTGCGGGGTCACGAAGGCGTCCGGGAGGTCGTGGAGCGGGGAGTCGGCCGGCAGGGGCTCGGGGTCGGTCACGTCGAGGACCGCCGTCATGCGCCCGGCACGCAGTTCGGCGACGAGGGCGTCGTGGTCGACCAGGCCGCCGCGCGCCGTGTTGATCAGCACCGCCCCGTCGGGCATCAGCGCCAGTTCGCGCCGGCCGATCAGGTGCCGGGTCTCGGCGGTCTCGGGGGCGTGCAGCGTCACGATGTCCGAGCCGCGCAGCAGGTCGTCGAGCGCCAGCAGCGGTACGCCGAGCGCGGCGGCGCCGGCTTCGTCGACGTAGGGGTCGGTGAGGCTCACCCGCAGGTCGAAGGGGCGCAGCAGGTCCAGCAGGCGGCGGCCGGTGCGGGAGGCGCCGACCACGCCGACCCGGCGGCCGTTGTTGCCGATGCCGGGGACGAACTCCCAGCCGGGAAAGGCGCGTTCGGTCCGCAGGCGCTCCCGGGCGGCGAAGGCGTCCTTCCCGGCGAGCAGGATCGCCGCGAGGGTGAACTCGGCGACCGGGACCGCGTTGGCGGCCGCCGCGGAGGAGACCTCGATGCCGCGCCGCCAGACCTCGGGCGTGACGAAGCCCTTGACCGACCCGGCGGAGTGCAGGACGGCGCGCAGTTTCGGGGCCGCGTCGAGGGCGGCGGTGTCCAGGCGGGGGCAGCCCCAGCCGGTCACGAGGATCTCCGTGCGGGCGAGGACCTCGCGGAGCGCGGGATCGGTGAGGTCCTGGGCGACCAGCGCTGGATCGAGGTCCTGGCCGCCCGCAGCCGGGCCAGCACCTGAGCCGGAAACACCCGGGGAACGTTTTCGGCGGTCATGGCGAACAGCGCCTGGGGACGCTCGGGCAAGGAAGGGCCCTCCGGCTCGGCGGCATGGATGACGGAAATCGGCGGGGAAACCGGTATCCACGCTAGGCGGCGGCAAATGAGAGGGTCAACGCACGCGCACTCTCCGGGAGGAACGACAGGGATGACGAACACGGTCACCAACTGGGCGGGCAACATCACCTACACCGCCAAGGAACTGCACCGCCCCTACTCGCTGGACGGGATCAGGGCCCTGGTGGGCCAGAGCGCCGGGGTGCGGGTGCTGGGCAGCGGGCACTCCTTCAACGAGATCGCGGAGCCGGGCCCCGAGGGCGTCCTGCTGACGGTCGCCGACCTGCCTCCGGTGATCGACGTCGACACCGCGGCCCGGACGGTACGCGTCTCGGGCGGCGTCCGGTACGCGGAGCTGGCCCGCATCGTCCACGCCCACGGGCTCGCCCTGCCCAACATGGCGTCCCTGCCGCACATCTCGGTGGCCGGTTCGGTCGCCACCGGCACCCACGGCTCGGGGGTCGGCAACGGGTCTCTGGCGGCGCCCGTGCGCGCGGTGGAGATCGTCACGGCCGACGGGTCGCTGGTGACCATCGGGCGCGGCGACGACCGGTTCGACGGGGCCGTGACCTCGTTGGGCGCCCTGGGTGTCGTCACCGCCCTCACCCTGGACCTGGAGCCGTCCTTCGAGGTGGAGCAGCACCTGTTCACCGAACTACCGCTCGCGGGGCTGGACTTCGAGGCGGTGGCCGGGTCGGCGTACAGCGTGAGTCTGTTCACCGACTGGCGGGAGCCCGGTTTCAGACAGGTGTGGCGCAAGCGGCGCACCGACCAGCCGCTGCCGGACTTCCCGTGGGCGGCGCCCGCGACCGAGAAACTGCACCCGGTGCCGGGCATGCCGGCGGTCAACTGCACCGAGCAGTTCGGCGTGGCCGGTCCCTGGCACGAGCGACTGCCGCACTTCCGGGCCGAGTTCACGCCGAGCAGCGGTGCCGAACTGCAGTCGGAGTACCTGCTGCCGCGGCCGTACGCCCTGGACGCGCTGCGGGCACTGGACGCGGTCCGTGCGGAAGTCGCGCCCGTGCTGCAGATCTGCGAGGTGCGCACGGTGGCCGCGGACGCGCAGTGGCTGAGCCCGTCGTACGGACGGGACACGGTGGCGTTCCACTTCACCTGGATCGAGGACACGGCGGCCGTGCTGCCGGTCGTGCGGCGGGTGGAGGAGGCCCTGGAGGGCTTCGACGCGCGGCCGCACTGGGGGAAGGTCTTCACCGTACCGGCGGCGGAGTTGCGTAACCGGTATCCGCGGCTGGACGACTTCCGGGCACTGGCGCGGGAGCTGGACCCTGACGGAAAATTCGCCAACGCCTTCGTGCGGGATGTGCTGGGCGACTGACTTCGCCAGGACTTTATAAACCCCCTTTCCTAACCCCTTGTCGAAAGTCCCCCGCAGCCCATAGCCTTGCGCCGCGCCGGTGCCGCTGTCGTCCCGGCATGAGCTGAAGGGAATGGGATCAGCCCGGTGAAGCGCACATCACGCGACATCCGCACCGCGAACCGCTACGAGGTGTTGCGCCAGATCATCGCGGCGTCCCCCACCTCCCGCCAGGAGCTGGCGGCCGCCACCGGGCTCAGCCTGGCCACGGTCGCCACCCTGGTGGGTGAACTGCTCGACCTGAGGATGATCACGGAGGTCGGTTTCGAGGACTCGGCGGGCGGCCGCCCCCGGGGCCTCGTCGCCGTCAACGCGTCGGGGGGCGCGTTGATCGGCGTCGACATCGCGGAGACGTACGTCCACGTCGAGCTGTTCGACCTGGCGCTGAACGTGCTGGCCCGGGCCGAGGAGGACGTACGGCCCGGCGAGAGCCTTCCGGAGCAGGTGGTCAGCCATGTCGCCGCCGCCGTCGGCTCGGTGGTGGCGCAGGCCGGGATCGAGGGCGCGCGGGTGCTGGGCGTCGGCGTCAGCGTGCCGGGGCAGGTCGACCGCGCCACCGGCATCTCGGAGTACGCGCCCAACTGGGACTGGCACGAGGTGCCGCTCCTTGACCTGCTCACCGAGTACATCGCCTACCCGCTGTACCTGGACAACCCGCTGCGCGCCTCCGCGGTCGCCGAGTTGTGGTTCGGGGCGGCGCGCGGGCGCGGGGACGCCGTGGTGGTCAACCTCGGCACCGGCGTGGGCGCCGGGCTGATCCTCGGCGGCGGGCTGCACCGGGGCGTGAGCAACAGCGCCGGCGAGTGGGGCCACACCACGATCGTCCTTGACGGCCGGCTGTGCCGCTGCGGCAAGCACGGCTGCGTGGAGGCGTACGTCGGTGCCTCCGGCATCATGCTGAGCCTGCGCGAGCTGAGCGCCGACAGTCCGCTGCTGCGCCCGGAGGACCAGACGGCCACCATCTGGGCCCTGGCCGACGGGCTGCGGCGCAACGACCCGGTGGCGGTCAAGGTGGTCCGCGACACCGTCAAGTACCTCGGCGCCGGCATCGCCGACCTGGTCAACCTGTTCAACCCCGAGGTGGTCGTGCTCAGCAGCTGGGTCGCGACCGCCCTCGGCGAGCCGCTGGTCGCGGAGGTGCGCGAGGCCGTGGTCCGGCACGCGCTGCCGCGTCCGATGGCCGCCACCGAGATCGTCCTCTCCCCGATCCCCACCGACCCGGTGTGCCTGGGCGCCGCGACGTTCGCCCTGGAGGGCGCGTTGCAGACGGTGAGTCAGAGGACTGCGGGAAAACGCACCACCCCCGCAAGGAGCCGTACCGCACCACCTTCATGACGACGGAAGGGATGCACGTGTCTCACCCCCACCGCAGGAGATCGGTCCTGATGACGGCCGCGGCCGCGCTGGCCGTCACCGGACCCCTGATATCCGCCCCGACCGCCTCGGCCGCCACCCCCACGGTGGCCGAGGTCTCCCCCCACGCCGCCCAGACCATCGACGACATCGGCGCGTCCGGTGCCTGGTGGGTCAACGACCTGCAGCACTTCAGCCCGAAGGTGCAGGCGCGGGTCGCCCGGCTGCTGTTCTCGCAGCAGGGCCTGGCCCTGTCCTCCTACCGCTACAACATCGGCGGTGGCGGCGCCGCGGTCACCACCCCGGCCCGCGCCGCCGAGGACTTCCTCAACGCCGACGGCTCCTACGACTGGAGCCGCGACAAGGGCGGCCGTACGTTCCTCAAGTACGCCGCGACATACGGCGTCAAGGACCTGATCGGCTTCGTCAACAGCGCGCCCGCACAGTGGACGACCAACGGGCAGAGCTGCGGCGGCCAGTTGAAGCCGCAGAACGAGGGCGACTACGCCAAGTACATCGCCGACGTCACCCATCACTTCGCCCGGCAGGGCGTGAAGCTGGACTACATCAGCCCGTTCAACGAGCCGGACAACGACTTCGGGGACTGCGGCCAGGAGGGCATGCAGGTCACCCCCGACCAACGCGACGACATCGTAAGGGCGTTGGGCGCCGAGCAGCGGGCCCGGAACCAGAAGACGTCGATCATCGCCGACGAGTCCAGCAAGACGACGCAGTTCGTGTCCGAACTCCCGCAGTGGATCTCGCAGCCGGGCACCGCGCAGTACGTGTCCGCGCTCGCCCACCACACCTACAACAACCCCGACGACGGTCAGTTGGGCAACGTCTACGAGACGGCGCGGACGGTCGGCAAGAAGTCCTGGGCCACCGAGATCTGCTGCTTCGGCAAGGGCACGACCGGCTGGAACCAGGAGTACGACCCGACCATCGACAACGCCCTGCTGCTGTCGAGGATCATCTACAAGGACTTCGCGAGCGCCCACGACTCGGCCTTCCAGTGGTGGGTGGCGCTCGCCAGCGGATACGGCACCTCCCCCACCGAGAAGAACGACGTGGGCTGGAACGACGGCCTGGTCTACTACGACCCGGACTACGCGACCAACGGCAACCAGAGCCTGTACTTCACCAAGCGGTACTACGCTCTCGGCCAGTACAGCAAGTTCGTCCGGCCCGGCTCGGTGGCCCACGACGTGACCGGGGCGCCGGCCGGGGTCGAGGTGTCCTCCTACGACCATGACGGCAAGTGGGTGATCGTGGTCAACAACCACAACTCCACCGACACACCGCTGAGTCTGCACTTCAACAGCAGGACGCCGGTGCGTGCCGCGCAGGCCGTGCGGACGTCGGCCACGGAGAACTGGGCGAAGGTCGCGAGGCCGTCGGTGAGCGCGGGAACGGCCACGGCCACGCTCGCGGCCCGTTCCATCACGACGTACGTCTTCGACCAGAAGGGCCACGGCGCCACGGCCGTGACGGGCGCCCTGGCGGGTCGGCAGTCCGGCAAGTGCCTGACGGCGGGCACTTCGGGGGCCGCCATCAGCACCTGCACGGGCGGCCCGGAGCAGTCCTGGTCGTACGACGCCAGGGGCGCGCTGAAGGGCGTGAACGGCTATCTGACGGCCGGGACCTCGGGGCTGACCACCTCGTCCGCCTTCACCGGTGACCCGAGCCAGCGCTGGCTGCTCAACGCCAACGGGCAGATCCTCAGCGAGGCGTCGGGCAAATGCCTGGACGTCAGCGGACAGGCCACCGCCGACGGCAGCAACGTGATCCTGTACAGCTGCAACGGTGGCTCCAACGAGGCCTGGGACAAGGTCTAGCCACCCGCCGACCGAGGGCCGCCGGCATCCCTGACCCGGCGGCCCTCAACCCCCTTGCTCCACCCCACCGTTCGGCATCCCGAACCGTGTACAACGCTTCGTGCAGACTTCGTCCAACCCCTTGCCGAAGGCTTAGCCGAAGGTTAACGTCCCGCACCGCAAGCCAATTTGAGCCACGTAGCGCTGAAGCCGTGGAGCCGCAGCCGCACTCGAGACAAGGACGTCAGCATGTCGGCAACGAGCAACAACAACTTCTCCCGCCGGTCGATCTTCCGGGCCGCCGCGGGCATGGCCGCCGCGGGCACCCTGGCCGCGTGCGGCAGCAACAACGGGCGTGGCGGCGGGTCCGGGTCGGGCACTCAGCTCACCCAGTACTTCCACGCCTACGGCGAGGCCGGCGTGGAGCAGGCCGTCAAGCGGTACGCGAAGGCCTACACCAAGGCCAATGTGGGCACGCAGTGGATCACCGGCTCGGACTACGAGACCAAGCTCTTCGCCGCCCTGCTCACCAAGCAGGCGCCGGACGTCTTCGAGTTCCACCCGCAGATCCAGCTCGTCAAGAGCGGCCAGGTGGCGGACCTGACGGACATCATCGCCCCCGTCAAGGACGACTTCAACGCCGCGGACATAGCCTCGCACACGGTCGACGGCAAGATCTACGGCGTCCGGATGATCGACGACCCGCAGTTCTTCTTCTACCGCAAGTCGATGCTGGAGAAGGCGAACGTCGCGGTCCCGACCACGCTCGACGAGCTGATCGAGGCCGCCCACAAGCTCACCACCTCCAAGGTCAAGGGGCTCTTCCTCGGCAACGACCTGCACGCCATCGAGGCGCCGCTGATCTGGTCGGCCGGCGCCGAGACCCTCACCGCCAAGAACGAGGTCGGCTTCAACACCGACGCGGTCGCCGGCGGCCTCGGCCAGCTGCGCAAGCTGTTCACCAGTGGCAGCCTGCTGCTGGACGCCCCGGCCGACTTCTGGGACCCCTCCGCCCTCAACCAGGGCCTGTGCGCGATCCAGTTCTGCGGCATGTGGGCGATGCCCGCGATGCAGAAGGCGCTCGGCGACGACCTCGGCATCTTCCCCTTCCCGAAGGTCGGCAGCGCCGGCAAGCTGTCCGTCTACAACGGTGGCTGGTCGATGTTCGTCAACGCCAAGGGCAAGAACGTCGAGGCGGCCAAGGAGTACGTGAAGTGGCTGTGGATCGACCAGAAGAAGTACCAGGAGGACTTCGCGACCTCCTACGGCTTCCACATTCCGCCGCGCACCTCCATCGCCCAGCAGGCCACGAAGCTCCAGTCGGGGCTGCCGGCTGAAGGCGTGAAGCTCTTCAACACCTACGGGCACTTCGACAACATAGGCTGGACCCAGGCGATGTGGAGCGCCCTGGACACGGTCATCGCCAACAGCGTCCGCAAGGGCGGGGACCCGAAGGCCGCGCTCGCGCAGGCCGACCAGACGGTCACCCGCGAGCTCAAGAAGCTCTTCGGATAGACCGGCGGACGGACAAAGGACATGTCGACCACCACCACCCGGGGGGTCGCCCGCCCTGCCGCGGCCAAGCCTTCCAAGGCCCGGCCGCGGCGGGGGCTCACGGCGAACAACACCCTCAACTTCTGGCTCTTCACCGGCCCGTTCCTCATCGGCCTGGTGATCTTCGTCTTCGTTCCCATCGGCTGGAGCATCTGGCTCAGCTTCTTCGACGCCCGTTTCACGGTCACGCCCAGCCACTTCGTCGGCTTCGACAACTACCGGCAGATGCTGACGAACAGCGACTTCACCGGCTCGCTGCTGACGTTCACCGTCTTCGCCGTGTTCATCGTGCCCACCACCTGGGCGCTCTCGCTGGGCCTGGCCCTGATGGTGCACCGGCTGCGGTTCATGCGCGCGTTCTTCCGCTCGGTGTTCTTCCTCCCCACCGCGTGCAGCTATGTCGCCGCCGCGCTGATCTGGAAGATGTCCATCTTCAACGGCGTCCGCTTCGGCCTGGCCAACACGGTCATCGGCTGGTTCGGCGCCGACAACGTCGCCTGGGTCTCCAACCCGAGCCCGCCGTGGTACTGGCTGGTCATCCTGACCGTCCGCCTTTGGCTGCAGGCCGGTTTCTACATGATTCTCTTCCTGGCGGCGCTGCAGAACATCCCGGGAGAGCTGTACGAGGCCGCCGCGATCGACGGGGCCAAGCCGGGCTGGCAGACGTTCCGTTACATCACGCTGCCCCAGTTGCGGGCCACCTCGACCGCGGTGATCCTGCTCCTGCTCGTCGCCGCCTACCAGGCCTTCGACGAGTTCTACAACATCATCGGGTCCAAGGCGACCTGGGGCCAAACGCCCCTGATGGTCCTCTACAAGACGGCTCTCGGCGCGAACCAGGACTACGGTTCCGGCAGTGCGGGCGCCGTCATCCTGACGGTACTGATCTGCGCCGTCACCCTGCTCCAGGGCAAGTTCATGGGCTTCGGAAGGAGGGAGGAGTCCAAGTGACCACCACAGCACCGCAGGTCGGCGAGGAACGCCGGACCAAGCGCGGGGGCCTCCTCGGCAACACCGGTCTCTACGTCGGCGTGGGCGTCGCCGCGCTGCTCTTCCTGATCCCCTTCTATCTGATCGTCCGCAACGCCCTGTCCACGGACCAGGAGATCACGGGCGAGAACTGGCAGTTCTTCCCCACGAGCCTGCAGTGGGGCAACATCTCCGAACTGTTCGACGACCCGACCGTCGACTTCGCCCAGTCCATGTGGAACTCGCTGGTCGTCGCGGTTCTGATGACCGTCGGCATCCTGCTGGTCTGTTCGCTGGCCGGATACGGTCTCGCCCGTATCCCCTACCGGCACGCCAACAAGGTGTTCTACGCGGTCCTCGCCACCCTGATGGTGCCCACGGCCGTCACGTTCGTGCCCAGCTTCGTACTCGTCTCGTCCCTCGGCTGGGTGGACACCTACCGGGGTCTGATCATTCCGGGTCTGTTCAGCGGTTTCACCTGTTTCCTCTTTCGGCAGTACTTCCTCGGGTTCCCGAAGGAACTGGAGGAGGCGGCGCGGGTGGACGGGCTGGGGTACTGGACGGCGTACTGGAGGATCGTCGTGCCCAACTCGCTGAACTTCTTCGCCGCGATGGCCACGATCACGTTCATCAACGGCTGGAACGCCTTCCTGTGGCCGCTGGTCATCGGCCAGGACCCCAGTTCCTGGACCGTCCAGGTCGCGCTCTCCTCGTACATGACCAATCAGACGGTCAACTACCACCTGATCTTCATGGCCACCGCGATTTCCATCCTGCCCCTCGTGCTCGTCTTCCTGTTCCTCCAGCGCTGGCTGGTCCAGGGCATCGCACAGACCGGCATCAAGGGCTGACGGCCGCCTCACCATCACGACCTGGAGACCGATGACTTCCCGCACCTCCCCCACCCTCGGCTCCGCTCGGGCGGGGGGACCCCCATCCATCGATTACGTCGAGGACGTCTCTCCCGGCAGCGGGGCCCTCCCGCCCCGCGCCTGGTACGCGTCCTCGGACGCCACGTCCCTGTCGCTGAACGGAAGTTGGCGGCTGCGCGTATCGCCGACCGTCGACGCCGAGGACGAGTCGTTCGCCGAGCCCGGATTCGACGCCGGCGGCTGGCCCGAGGTCACGGTCCCCGGCCACTGGGTCCTCCAGGGCGACGGCGCCTTCGGCCTGCCCATCTACACCAACCACCTCTACCCCTTCCCGGTAGACCCGCCGCACGTCCCGACGGAGAACCCGACCGGGGACCACCTGCGCGTCTTCGACCTGCCCGAGGACTGGCCCGCCGACGGCGGAGCGGTGATCCGGTTCGACGGCGTCGAGTCCTGCGCCCGCGTCTGGCTGAACGGCACGGACATCGGCCAGTTCAAGGGCTCCCGGCTCCCGCACGAGTTCGCGGTCGGGCACCTGCTGAAGCCGAGGGGCAACGTGCTCGCCGTACGCGTGCACCAGTGGTCCGCGGGCTCCTACCTGGAGGACCAGGACCAGTGGTGGCTGCCCGGCATCTTCCGTGACGTGACGCTGCTGCACCGCCCGGCGGGCAGCGCCCTCGACTTCTTCGTGCACGCCTCCTACGACCACGTCACGGGCGAGGGCACCCTGCGCGTGGACTCCGACGTCGACGGACGGGTGACCGTACCCGCCCTGGGCATCGACGCCGCGACCGGGGAAGCGGTCACAGCACCGGTCCAGCCATGGTCCGCCGAGGTACCGAAGCTGTACGACGGCGAGCTGGTGACCGAGGGCGAGCGGGTACCGCTGCGCATCGGCTTCCGTACGGTCGTCCTGGAGGACGGCCTGATCAAGGTCAACGGAAAGGCGGTCCTCTTCAAGGGCGTCAACCGCCACGAGTGGCACCCCGAGAAGGGCCGTGCACTCGACCTCGAGACCATGCGTGAGGACGTGCTGCTGATGAAGCGGCACAACGTCAACGCCGTCCGTACCTCCCACTACCCGCCGCACCCGGCCTTCCTCGACCTGTGCGACGAGTACGGCCTGTGGGTCATCGACGAGTGCGACCTGGAGACCCACGGCTTCACCGAGCAGGCCTGGCGGGACAACCCGGTCGACGACGACGGCTGGACCCCGGCCCTGCTCGACCGCGCCGCCCGCATGGTCGAGCGGGACAAGAACCACCCGTCGGTGGTCATCTGGTCGCTGGGCAACGAGGCCGGCACCGGACGCGGCCTCACCGCCATGGCCGAGTGGATCCACCGCCGCGACACCTCGCGCCTCGTGCACTACGAGGGCGACATCGACTGCCGTGACACGGACGTGTACTCACGGATGTACGCCTCCCACTCCGAGGTCGAGCAGATCGGCCAGCAGCTGGACGGGGGCACGCACAAGCGGCGCCGGCTCCCCTTCATCCTCTGCGAGTACGCGCACGCCATGGGCAACGGCCCCGGCGGACTCGCCGACTACCAGCGGCTGTTCGAGAGGTACGAGCGTCTTCAGGGCGCCTTCGTGTGGGAGTGGATCGACCACGGCATCACCCATCCCGAGCTGGGCTACGCCTACGGCGGCGACTTCGGTGAGGAACTGCACGACGGGAACTTCGTCTGCGACGGACTCCTGTTCCCGGACCGGACCCCGTCGCCGGGGCTCCTGGAGTTCAAGAAGGTCGTCGAGCCGGTCGGCTTCGAGGGCGACGGCTCCGACGGCACCGTGCGGGTGACGAACAAGCAGGACTTCGCCGACCTGTCCGCCTTCGCGTTCGAGTGGTCCTACCAAGTGGGCGGCGAGACCGTCGAGTCGGGCTCCCTGCCGGTGCCCGCGCTCGCCCCGGGCGAGTCGGGCGATGTGAAGCTGCCCGAGCCGCCCGCCGACAGCGGCGGCAGCGAGACGCACTGGACGGTGCGGGCCTCACTCGCGGCCGACACGGCTTGGGCCCCCAAGGGCCACCCGGTGGCATGGGGGCAGTTCGCGGTGGCCCCGCGACCCGTGCCGGTGGTTGCGGCGACCCACGGTCCCGTCCTCGGCGAGCGTGGCATCACCCTGGGCCCGGCCTCCTTCGACGTCCGCACCGGCGCGCTCAAGACCATCGGCGGGGTCACGGTGGACGGTCTGCGCCTGGACGTGTGGCGGGCGACCACCGACAACGACGAGGGCGCCGAGTGGCAGACCGACACGCGCTACGCCGAGCTGTGGCGCAAGTACGGCCTGCACCGCATGCGGCACCGGCTCGACGGCGTGGAGATCGGCGACGACGCGCTGACCGTACGGACCCGCGTGGCGCCCGCCGCCTGGGAGTTCGGCCTCACCGCGGCGTACCGGTGGACCTCGGACGGCAACCGCCTGAGGCTGACGGTGTCCGTGGGACCGGAGGGCGAGTGGCCGGTCCCGCTGCCCCGCCTCGGCGTACGGTTCGGGCTGCGTGAGGCCGACAGGGTGAAGTGGTACGGCGGTGGCCCCGGTGAGGGCTATCCGGACACCAAGTCGGCTTCGTTGGTCGCTCGTTGGGAGTCGACCGTGGACGGGCTGCAGACGCCGTACCTCCGTCCGCAGGAGAACGGAGCGCGCGCCAACGTGCGTTGGGCGGATATCGGCGGGCTGCGCGTCGAAGGCGACCCGGAGTTCTTCTTCACCGCCCGCCGCTGGACGACCGAGCAGCTGGACGCGGCCACGCACCTGACCGATCTCACTCCGGGCGCCACGGTGTGGGTCAACCTCGACCACGGCCTGCACGGCATCGGCACCGGCTCCTGCGGCCCGGGCGTACTGCCGCAATACCGACTGGGCGCCGAACCGGCCGAGTTCTCCTTCGTGTTCTCGGAGATCGACTGACCGAACGGGGCGTTGAGGCAGCAGGCCGGGCCCCGGCCTGCTGCCGTGAGGCTCAAGCCCCCCGTTCCGCCCGGAGCCCCTCTGTGAGCGCGCTGGTGGGGATCAGCACGCCGCCCGTCCCCCCAGTGCCCAGCTCCTCGATCTTCCAGGGCGCCCAGGGTACGAGCTCGGGATCGCGGCGGTGGGTGACCTTCCCGTGCGTCTCGCTGGTCACCAGCCCCGACTTCCGATCGGGATGGACCAGATGCTCGAAGTCGATGTACCGGTGTGCGTAGGTGTAGCGGCAGGGCAGGTACTCGTCGGGAATGTCACCGCTCAGGTGCGCCGCACGCAGCGCCTGCCACTTCTCCCCGTTCCAGATCTCCTCGAAGCTGCTGTCCCGCAGCGAGCCGAGGGTGAACTCTCCGTCCCCGCCGATCAGGTGGTCGCAGAACCCGACGCCGCCGTCGTAGCGCACATAGGCATAGCTCCACGGATGCATGCACGCGGGGCGACGGACCATATCGGGAAGGGCCAGAGACGGATCCGGTGCGGCGCCGATCTGCACCAGGACGCCTTCCGCCCGGCCGGCCTCCGCCGTTTCCTCGTACGCCTGCTGGGTGCGTGCGAGATCGTTGCGCAGATGAGCCGGGTCGTCGAGGCCCGTGACGATCGGGTGGACGACCACGGACGCCACGTCCAGGCGCGCGGCGAGCCGCACGATGTCGGGGAGTTCTTCGAGGTTGTCGATGCTGGCGATGGTGTTGAGGGACACGCTGCCGCGAGGCGCGTCATGACGGTTCCGGGCCTCGACGAGGGACCGGACCGTGCCGGTGAGGCGGTCGAGGGTTCCCCCGGCCCGCAGTTTGGCGAACAGTTCCGGTGTGGCGGCATCGCAGGAGACCATCACGATGCCGTGCGCCCGCATCATCATGTCCCACACCGGTCGCCTGTTCACCATGGCGTTGGTGACCAGCCTGAGCTGCACTCGGTGGGCGAGGGCCCGGGCGACGAACTCGCCGAACCTCGGCAGCATGGTGCTCTCGCCCCAGCCCCGGACGTCCACGAGGTGCGCGTACGGGAACAGTTCCTCCGTCAGCCGGGTGAAGACCTCCTCCTCCATGTTGAGGGCCGGGTCGTACTTCTCACCGAACCTGCACATGGGGCAGCGCAGATTGCAGTTCTGCGTCAGCTCGACGAACAAAGCCAGCGGGCGGCTCTTCAGAACGGTCCGCCCGGTGCTGTACTCGCTGATGTTCAGGCGCTGGTTCTCGGCGCGCAGTTCTGTCAGTTCGAACGGCGCGACGGGCACGTCCAGCAGACGGTCGTCCGACCTCATGTCGTTCTCCTCCTGGTGACGTAGCGGCTCACAGCGTCAGGTCCGACTTGCGTCGCTGTTGTCTGGGCCGGCCCGCCACGTGGTCGCCGTAGCCCCATTCCAGGATTTCGCCGAGGTCCCCCAAGCCGTAGCCGTTGTCGTCCCTGAAGTACCTGAGATAGGCGACCAGCAACGCCGAGGCCCGTTCGTCTCCGAGCATGACGTGGTGGCCGAGCGCCTCGAGGGTGCCGCGCAGGTAGCACCGGTGCGTCCATTCGGCCTGCGCGGGCCGCAACCACGAGTCGTGCAGCATCCCGGCCCGCGGCACGTGCGCGAGAGTGCGTCCGGCCGCCATGAGCGCATAGCCGAACTCGGTGTCCTCGCCGGACCCGGCACCGGTGCCGGGTCCGAGGCCCGGAAGGAAGACTGGACGCTCCGGCAGCATCAGACTGCGTCGCAGCGCCATGTTGTTGGAGGAGCCGACAACGGCCCACGGCACGGTCGGATCAGCGGTGATGATCCCGTCCTGCCAGTACGGCGACGACACCGCGGGGCACCAGAGCTTCTCCCCGTTCGGGCCGTCCGCCTCGCCCCAGGCCGACGACCCGAGCAGCGGAACCTTGTCGGTGCACACACGGCCGCCCGGCCTCGGCACCGGCTCCACCCGGCCGAAGGCCGCGGCGACATCCGGCTCCGAGGCCATGTACCGCGCCATCTCCCGGGCCCACGACCGGGACGGCAGGCAGTCGTCGTCGAAGAACAGCACGACATCCGTGGCGGCCTGCTCGATGGCGAGGTTGCGGCCTCCCGAGGTCCCGCCCGGCCCCCGCAGGATCCGGAGCGGCAGCGGGGCGAGGAGATCCGCCAGCGGCTCCCGTTCGAGCGACCCCTCCGGGGTGTTGTCGACGACGAGCACTTCCGTGATCTCACTGGTGTCACCGGCGACCAGCTCCGACAGGGCTCTGGTCAGTACCGGCCGGCCGACGGAACAGACGGCGACGGTGAGGCCGGCATCGCCGCCCGCGGGACCAGCAGAGAAGGGTAAAGAGGGTGAACCGGTCATGCAACTGCCTTTCGTCACGACTCGGGTTGTGGCACGAGATGAGAGAAGGAGGGCAGGTAATAGTGCACATCAGTGCGCCTGCAACGATTCAGAAAATCGACCCTGACATACGCAGGACAGCCCGTCAAGGCGCCATTGAAAAGCCCTACCGGAACACAAGGGCGACTATCCCTACGTGGGGGACGGAAAATTTCGAAAGACTTTCGAGTGGCCTGAACCAGCACGTCGGCCGGTGCGCTGAGGCTCGCAAGGCGCCCTTGACTGAGCCGCAGCGGTCGTGTCAGCCTGACCAACCGGAATGCCTGTCCGCTCCGCCATGTCCTGGCGGGCAGCGATTTCCACCGTTTCAAAGATGGAGTGACGAACGGGTGGACCCGAAATTAAGCCTGATAATCCCTTTCCACGACGTGGAACTCTTCTTGGCCGATTGCCTGAATTCGGTGGCCTCGCAGGAGTTCGAGGACTGTGAAGTACTGTTGATCGACGACGGTTCGACCGACGGGAGTCGGGAGATCGCCGAGGACTACGCCGGAAAGGACGCCAGGTTCCAACTGGTCCGGCAGGACAACCGCGGCCCCGGAGCGGCCCGCAATCGCGGCGCGGAACAGGCTCGGGGGCAGTACATCGCCTTCGTGGACGCCGACGACATGGTGACCGCGGACGCCTATGTCCGGCTCGTCGGCGCACTCGAGGAGAGCGGATCCGACATCGCCTGCGGCGGCGTCCAGCGATTCGACAGCGTCCGCCGCTGGCCGTCCCCCCTGCACGAAGGCGTCTTCGACGAGCCGCTGCGGGGCACCCACATCACGCGCCGGACCGCTCTGCTCAAGGACCGGACCGTCTGGAACAAGGTGTACCGCCACTCCTTCTGGCGGCGCCGCGGTCTCGCCTACCCCGAGCACCCGTACGAGGACGGCCTCGTCGCGGTCTCCTCCCATGTTCTCGCCGACGCCGTCGACCTGCTGAGCGGCACGGTCTACTTCTGGCGTCAACGCGACAAGGGCCCGCTGTCGATCACCCAGCGAACCCTCGACCTGGGCAATCTGGACGGCCGGATGAAGCAGGTCCGCACCGTCTCCGCCTTCCTGCGGGACCGGGACACGAATCTCAAGGACGCTTACGACCTCGCCGCGCTGCAGCACGACGTCCTCATCCTCCTCATGACAGTGCCTCACCTCGCGCCGGTACACAGGGGCAGGATCCTTTCGTTCGCCCAGGAGTTCTCCGCCAGGGCGTCCGGCGACGTTCTGCGCGAACTCGACCAGGACCACCGGGAGATCTACTCCCTGCTGTGGAACCGGCAGACGAAGGACCTTCTCCACCTCCTGGAGCGCAGGCGCCCCGAGGCGATGCTGTGACCCGCGACACCGGCCGGGACGGGCTACGGCCCCGGATCGCCGTCTGTCTGGTCTTCGCCGCTCTCGGACTGACCAACTCGGCCTGGTCGTCACGCATCCCCGACATACGGGCGAACGTCGGCGTCGACAACGCGGCATGGGGAACGCTCGGCACCGCCTCGGCCGTGGGCGACCTGGTCGCGATCCTCGCGACGATGATCCTGGTCGGCCGGGTGCGGACGCGATCCTTCACCCGAATCGGTGCCGCTCTGATGCTGATCAGCGGCCCGTTGCTGGCCGGGGCTGCCGCCGTCGTCCAGCTGGTCGCCGGACTGGTGACATGGGGCTTCGGCGCGACCCTCCTCGCCCCGGCGATCAACGCCCAGGGCGTCGACGTCGAGGAGGCCTGCGGCAGACGGGTGGTTCCGCTGTTCCACGCCTGCTTCAGCGTCGGCGTCCTGGTCGGCGGTGTGTACGGCGCGGTGTCGGCCGGTGCCGGGATTTCGCCGGGTGTACAACTCGCCGCCAGTACCGCCTTGTTCGGTTTTCTGTTGCTGGTGACGGCGACGTGGCTGCCGAATCCGGCGCCGCAGGCCGAGGACGCCGGCGTTCCCTTGCGGCAGCGGCTGGGGAGGCGCTGGGCACCCCAGTTGCGTCTGCTCGCCCTCCTCGCGTTCGTCGGTTCCTTCATCGAGGGCACGGTCGGGCAGTGGTCCGCCATCTACGCGACGGACGCCACGGGAGTCGGCGCGGCCGTCGCCGCGGGCATCTACACCGGTTTCACGGTCGCTGTTCTCGCCGCCCGCCTAGCGTCCGACACGGTGTTGAAACACCTGACCATGCGGACGTTCCTGCAGTGCTCACTGCTGCTCGTGGCGGTGGGTGTGGCAACGGCCGTCGTGTTTCCCGTCAGCGCGACCGTGGTGGTCGGGTTCGCCCTCGCGGGACTCGGGGTCGGGTGCGTGGTGCCGTCGGTGATCCGCCTTGCCGCACGGCAGCCCGGGCTCGCCGCGGACGAGGGCACATCCATGGTGACGCTGGGCCAGTGGCCGGGCTTCCTGCTCGCCTCTCCCGTGATCGGCCTGCTGGCAGGCGCGACCAGCCTTCGCGTCGCGCTGGTCCTGCTGATCCTGTGCGGAGTGGTCGGGGCACTGCTGGCGAGAAACCTGCGGTATCCCGCGCCTCATGGGGACAGGGCGGCCGAGGAACCGCATGAGAAGGCGGCCAAGTGAAACCAGAAAACGAGAAGAAGGAGTGGATGAGACCATGCGTGCCTTGAACGTCGTCGATTTCGAGGACGGATTCCGCTGCTACACGCCGGCCGTCGCCAACCCCGTGTTCGTCGAGGCCGAGATCATTTACCGTGAGCTGTTCCGGCACAACACGTATCTGCGCCACATGGCACCGGTCCGGCCGAAGGGACTCATCGTCGACGCCGGCGCCAACATCGGGCTCTTCACGCTGTTCGCCAAGCAGAAGTTCCCCGATGCCCGGGTAGTGGCGATCGAACCCATCCCGGACACCCTGCGTGCCCTGCACGCGAACCTGGAACTGCACGGCGCGAGAGATGTCACCGTCTGCCCGAAGGGCCTGTCCGACGAGACCGGCCTGCGCCAGTTCTACTACTTCCCTTCGATGCCCGGTAACTCCACCACCCAGCTCGCCGAGAAACTCAGGGACAGGGAGACGATGACGACGTACGCGGAGCGCGGCGTCGCCGAGGAGGTGTTCCGGCACGAGGTGGTACAGGCGCCGGTGGCGGGCCTCTCGGAGATCCTCGCGGAACTCTCGGTGTCCGGCGAAATCGACCTGCTGAAAATGGACATCGAGGGCGACGAGGTACGGGCACTGCACGGCATCAAGGACAACGACTGGTCACGCATCCGGCAGATCGTCATGGAAGTGCACATGGCCAGAAACCAACTCTCCAGCATTCTGGACGTACTTGAGGGGAAGGGCTTCACCGTGGAGCAGGAGCGGCTCCCGGACATCCCCGACGGGCTCGACAACAAGATGGTGTACGCCCGGCGGACATGATGGACTCGACTCCCCAGGGCCCCCGCGACCGGTGTTCAGCCGGCCGCGGGGGCCGTCGCCGCATCCGCAAAAAGGGAGTGCGCGGCTGGAGCCCTCGGTGTTGGCTTGGTGATCGCGCCCGCCCCTCACTCGTGGCGACCGCATGGCCATCCGGTTCCCAGGAGGTACGTCGAGTGATCGGCAGCATCGAGGTCCGCTCCCTGACCCGCTCGTTCCACACCACCGTCCGCCGGCCGGGTCTCGCCGGCGCCATCAGATCGCTCGTCAACCCGGAGAAGACCGTCAAGCACGCCGTCTGCGACATCTCCTTCGACGTGGCGCCGGGCGAACTCCTCGCCCTGCTCGGCCCGAACGGCGCCGGCAAGTCCACCACCATCAAGATGCTCACCGGCATCCTCACCCCCACCTCCGGCGAGGCCCGGGTGGCGGGCGTGGTGCCGTACGAGGACCGGGAGCGCAACGCCCGTAACATCGGCGCGGTGTTCGGACAGCGCACCCAGCTGTGGTGGGACCTGCCGGTGAAGGAGTCGTTCGCGATCCTGCGGGACATCTACGAGGTGCCCAAGGCCGAACACGCGGCGCGGCTCAAGGAGTTCGACGACATCCTCGAACTGTCGGCGTTCTGGGACACCCGGGTGCGCCATCTCTCCCTCGGCCAGCGGGTGCGCTGCGACCTGGCCGCCGCGCTGCTGCACGACCCGCCGGTGGTCTTCCTCGACGAGCCGACCATCGGCATGGACGTGGTGGTCAAGGAGCAGGTCCGCGAGTTCCTGCGGCACCAGGTGGAGGAACGCGGCCGTACCGTCCTGCTGACCACGCACGACATGACGGAGGTCGAGCGGCTCGCCGAGCGGGTGGTGCTGATCAACCACGGGCGGCTGGTCCTCGACGGCACGCTCGACGAGATCCGCCGCAAGTACGGCTCGACCTGGCAGGTGCGGGCCACCCTCGCCGACGCGCACACCGAGGTCGTGCCGCCGCCGGGCATCGCGCTGCTGCGGCAGGAGGGCCCGCAGGTCGTGTTCGGACCGGACGGACCCGACGCCCCCACCGTCCACCAGGCGCTCAAGGCCGTCATCGAGCGCTACGAGGTCACGGGCATCGCCATCGACGAGGCGGACCTGGAGGACGTGATGCGGGCCGCGTACGTCCACGCGGGCCCGGCTGCCGAGGAGGCCTGAGATGGCCGTCCTGCACGCCTGGCGCGCCGCCCGCGTCACCCCGCTCGGGGAGCTGCACGCCCCGCCCCGGATGACGGCCGTGCTGGTCCGGCTGACCGTCCAGGTGGTGCTGGTCGCGTCGCTGTGGAGCGGCCTGTACGACCACGCCGGCACCTCGGCCGGGATGAGCCGCGAACAGGCCGTCACGTACGCGGTCATGGCCGTACTCGCCTCCCGGCTGCGGGAGTTGGACCAGTACGCGGGCCGCGACACGGTCATCCAGCACATGCACTTCGGCACCATCGTCTACTGGTACCTGCGCCCGCTGCCGCCCGCCCGCTACCACGCCCTGCGCGCCCTCGGCGAGCAGGTCTACGGCGCCGCCTGGGCACTCGCCGGCTACGCGGTGTGCCTCGCGGCCGGCGTGGTGGAGCCACCGTCGTCGGCCGCCGTGGCAGGGGTGTTCGTGCTCAGCCTGCTGCTGGGGCAGTTGGTCCTGTACCACGTCATGCTGCTGCTGGATCAGATGTGCTTCTGGACCGTGCGCAACACCGCGGCGATGCTCATCCTCATCTTCGCGCAGAACCTGATGTCCGGGGTCTACGCCCCGCTGTGGTTCTTCCCCGCCTGGTTCAGGACCCTGAGCACCGTCCTGCCCTTCCAGGCGACGCTCAACGTCCCATTGTCGCTGTACGTGGGCCGGATCCAACTCTCCGACGCAGGCCTTCAGTTGGCGATCCAGGCCGCCTGGGTCGTGCTGCTCCACCTGTTCACCCGGCTCCTGTGGCGGCGAGCGGCCCGCCGTGTCATCTCCCAGGGAGGCTGAGGCCCATGAACGCCGTCCGGATCGCCTGGCGCGTCACGCGTCTCAACTTCCGTTCCCAACTGGAGTACCGCACCGAGTTCCTGCTGATGATCGCGATCGGCGCGATCTGGCAGGTGTCGGTGATCGTGTTCGCGACCGTGCTGCTGACCCGGTTCGCCGGGATGGGCGGCTGGGACAGCTCCGACGTCCTGCTGATCCCGGCGACACGGATGCTCGCGCACGGCCTGTTCGTCCTGGTCCTGGGCCGGATGCACGGCATCGGCAGGTTCATCCAGGAGGGCCTGATCGACGTCTACCTGCTGCGGCCCATGCCGGTGCACCGCCAGGTGCAGTTGCAGTACTTCCCCACCAACGCGATCGGCGACCTGACCGTGGCCTTGGGCCTGATGGTGGGCGCCCTCTCCCGCAGCCACCTCGACTGGAACGCGGGGCGGATCACCTACCTGGTCGTCTGTCTGATCGGCGGGATGCTCCTGGAGGCCGCCCTGTTCACGGCGGTGGCCTGCGCGTCCCTGCGCTTCCCTGCCGCCGACTACTGGGGCCGCTGGCTGGAGGAACTGCTCGGCACCTTCGGCAGCTACCCGCTCAACGTCCTGCCCAGGGCGGTCGGCGGCCTCCTCACCTTCGGCCTCCCTCTCGCCTTCGTCGCCTACTTCCCGGCCGCGGTCCTCACCGGCCACGGCCACGACGCAGGCGTCCCCTACTGGCTGGCAGCCGCCTCACCTCTGATCGGCGTCCTGGCCTACCTCGCGTCCCGCCTCCTGTGGCGCTGGAGCCTGAACCATTACACGGGTGTGAACGGCTGACCACGAGAAGGGCGGTAGAACCATGACCGAGCTCCACTACGACGTACGAGGCGCGGGGCCCGTGCTCCTGATCATCCCAGGTGGCGCCGGGCACCCGATGGGCTTCGAGCCGCTGGCCGACGCGCTCACCGGCCGCTTCACGGTCGTGACGTACGACCCCCTCGGCCTTGCCCACGGTCGGCTCGGGGAGCCGGTGGGCGACCAGCGGGTCGAGGAGTGGAGCGACGGGGCGCACCGGGTGCTCGAACGGGTCCTGCCCGACGGGGAGTCGGCGTGCGTCCTCGGGACCAGCTCCGGCGGTGTCGCCGCGCTCGACCTGCTCGCCCGGCACCCGGAGCGGCTACGGCACGTGGTCGCACACGAGCCGCCGTGCGTGACGGTGCTGCCGGACGGAGCGCCGCAGCAGGCCAAATTCGGTGAGGTTTACGGAACGTATCGCGCCGCGGGGCTGCAGGCGGCCGCCGTCCGGATGGGGGCGGTCCTTGCGGAGCAGGAAGCGGAGGAGACGGTCGAAGGCCAACCGCTCACGCAGGAGGAGGAGTTGAAGACTCCCATGGCCCTCTTCCTCGCCCATGTCCTACGGCAGTTCACCTCGTACACACCCGACCTCGATGCCCTTGCCGCCTCCGGGGCCCGGCTCACCCTCGCCGCCGGCTCCGCATCGCGCGGGCAACTCCTGTTCCGTACAGCTGAGTTCATCGCCGACCGCACGGGAAGTCGGTTCCTGGAATTCCCGGGCGGGCACATCGGCGTGGTCCAGCACCCCGTCGCCTACGCGGAACGGCTCGCGGATGTCGTGGCGGGTTAGGCGGCCGGTCCGAGGGGAGTCGTCAGTCTGCCGTCGTGATCTCGAGTCCCGTATCGCGAGGAACGACCGGGCTCGTGGAACAACGAGGCGCTCCGTGGCGCACGGGAGGTGAGACCTGGGGCGTCCCGGTTCCGGTCGAGACGCCCCAGGCGTTCATCCCGCCCGCACCAGGCCTTGAGGCACCAGGTGCTGGGCGAGAAGTCCGTCACGGACAAGGCCCGCGTACACCGTGGCGCCGTGCACGGAGGTGTGGGTGTCGTCCTTCTTCTCGTTGTAGAGGTAGATCGCCTTGGAGCCCTCGATGCCCAGGGACTCCACCAGCGCCTTCGTCGTGGCCGTCAGATCGATCAACGGAACCCGCTCCGCGGCCGCCACCGACCGCATGACCGCGGGAAGGTCCACGCCGAGACCATTGACGAGGAGCGCTGTGCTGTTGTTCAAGGTGCCGTCGGCATTGAACCACCGCCGCACGATCGGCGTCACCAGGACGGGCCGTCCGCCCTTCTCCCGGACCCCGTCGACCAGGGTCTCCAGGTTGGCCCGGTAGGTCGCCTCGTCGGTGGTCTTGTCGTTGTGCGCCAACTGGATCAGCACCAGGTCGCCGGGGCGGATGAGCGGATGGAGGGTGCCCCAGAGCTGCGGGTTCCCCAGGTAGCTGACCGTACTCTCGCCGGAATCGGCGTAGTTGGCGACGGACAGGCCCCTGCGCAGGAACTGCGGGAGCTGCTGTCCCCAGCCGGAGTACGGGGCGGCGGGCTGGTCGCAGACCGTGGAGTCGCCGATCAGAAAGATCTGGCGGGTGTGCCGGGATGCCGGCGTGACGCGGATGCCGGCGAGGGCGGGGGCCGAACCGCCAAGGGTCAGGTCCAGGCCGGGAGTTCCGTCCGGGCCCGTCGGCTCGCCCTCCGGCGTGCGGACGTCGACGGTGAAGCCGCGGGCCACCCGCTCACCGGCCGCGGCGGGCGTCTCGGGGAGCAGGGAGCGCCGTGTCTCGCCGCTGATGCTGGCGCTGGAGGCGGCGTCGCCGCCGAGCAGGACCTGCACGTCGTAGGTGCCGGGCGGGACGTCGAAGTGGCAGGCGGTGCTGGTGCAGTCGGCCAGGCCCAGGGGCTTCGTCCCCTCGTGCGCCTGGGCGGGTACGGCGGTCAGACCGGCGCCGATGGTCAGCGCCGCCAGCAAGGCGAGCTTGAAACGTCTCATGCGTGAATCCCTCCGGGGAACGACGGGACGACAGGGCCTGGCGGCAGGACCGTACCCCTCCGCACAAGCGCTTTCTAGGTCTAGGGCTGATTTCACGCGATTGCCAACTCCCAGCCGGTGAAAGCCCTTTCGCGAAATCGTTTCAACTGCCACTCTGCCAGGCATGCGCAGCCCCACATGGCTCATCCCCCACGGCTCATGAAGGAGGCACCCCCATGTCCGAACCCGCCAACAGACCGGTCGGCCGCCGCGCCTTCGTCCTCGGCACCGCTGCCACCGCCGGCACCGCCGCCCTCGCCGGTCCGCTCGCCGGCTCCGCGTCCGCCGCCGGCTTCGGCTGGAGCGACGACGGCTCCCACTACGTCGTCGACACCGGCGCGAGCCTGGTCTTCAAGGTCAGCAAGACCAACGGCGACCTGACCTCGCTGGTCTACAAGGGCACGGAGTACCAGGGCTACGGCGGCAAGAACTCGCACGTCGAATCCGGCCTCGGCACCTCCACGGTGACGATCGCCCGGTCCGGCTCGACCATCCTCGTCTCCGTCGCGTACGGCACGCTCAAGCACTACTACGCGGCACGCAGCGGCGAGAACAACGTCTACCTGTGGACCGACAAGGCCGACGCCTCGGTCACCGCGACCCGTTACATCGTGCGGGTCAAGGCGGGGATGTTCCTCAACGACGAACCCGACTCCTACACGTACACCACCAGCACCGTCGAGGCCTCGGACGTCTTCGCCAAGTCCGACGGCCAGACCCGTTCCAAGCACTACTCCAGGCGGCGGGTCATCGACTACGACTACATCGGCTGGACCACGGGGAGCGTCGGCCTGTACGTCGTGCGCTCCAACCACGAGAAGGCCTCCGGCGGCCCCTTCTACCGCTCCCTGCTGCGCCACCAGAGCGCCGACGGCGGTGGTCTGTACGAGATCCTGTACTACGGCGAGAACCAGACGGAGTCCCAGCGCTTCGGCCTCCAGGGCCCGTACGTCATCGCGTTCACGGACGGCGGCGCGCCCTCGTCCTCGCTGTACCACGCCAACCTCGGCACGCCCTGGGCGGATTCGCTCGGCATCTCCGGGTACGTGCCCGCGAGCGGACGCGGCAAGGTCGCCGGGGTCGGGATCACCGGACGCAACACCGCGTTCCCGTACACCGTCGGCCTGTCCAACGCGGACGCGCAGTACTGGGGTTCGGCCCGGTCGTCGGACGGCTACTTCTCCGTCCCGGGGGTCCTTCCGGGGACGTACACGCTGAGCGTCTTCAAGGGCGAACTCGCCGTCCACACCGGCTCGGTGACGGTCACGGCGGGCGCCACCACCACGCTCGACACGATCGGCATCCCCTCCTCGAACGACCCGGACAACGCGAGCGCCATCTGGCGGATCGGGGACTGGAACGGCGCGCCGAGCGGGTTCAAGAACGCGGACCTGATGACCTACGCGCATCCGTCGGACGTCCGCGCCGCTTCCTGGACCGGCAACGTGGTGATCGGCAGCGGCAGCGAGACGTCCGGTTTCCCCTGCTACCTGTGGAAGGACGTCAACAGCGGCATCAGCGTCTACTTCAAACTGACGGCCGCCCAGGCCGCCGCCGCGCACACCCTGCGCATCGGCGTGACGACGGCCTACGCCAACGGCCGGCCGCAGATCAGCGTCAACGACTGGACGTCTTCGGTCCCCTCTTCGCCCGGCCAGCCGAGCACCCGGTCGCTGACCGTGGGCTCGTACCGGGGCAACAACCACACCTTCACCTACAGCGTTCCGGCGAGTGCCTGGCTCACGGACACCAGCCAGTACAACGTGCTGAAGATCAACGTGGTGAGCGGTTCGGGGACGACGTCCTTCCTCAGTGCGGGCACGTCGATCGACGCGATCGATCTGCTGACCTGACGTCAGGTCGCGCGTGTCCACTGCTGGTTGGTGTTTCCGTTGCAGGTGTACGTGATGATCGCGGCGGAGTCGGCGGTGGACGCGCCGCAGACGTCCAGGCACTTCCCACTGGCGCGGGCCTTCAGGTTCACGTAGGAGCCGGAGGTGACCACCGACCACTGCTGGGCGGTGTCGCCGGTGCAGTTCTCCTGCGTGACGCTGGAGGCGTTCTCCTGCAGGCACAGCGAGCTGCCGCGGCCCATCAGCTCGTAGTAACCGGTTCCGAGGTCCTTGAGCCACCACTTCTGGTTGGTGCCGCCGTTGCAGGTGTACTGGCTGACGGCGACGCCCTGCCACAGCGACTGGTTCGGCACGTCCGCGCACTTGCCGCTGTGCCGGGCGACGAGCGTGTTGTACGTGGCGCTCGTCCCGCCGACCGTGCCGGCGGCCGTGTCGACGGTGACCTCGGGGTACCAGGACATGGACATCGAGGTGGAGGTCGGGAAGGTGAGCGGCAGCCAGACGTAGCGGGAGTCGTTGACGGTCCCGCCGAAGGAGTTGCCCCAGCGGTCGCCCATGTAGAGGTACGAGGTGCCCGAGGTGCCGGTGATCGGGAGGACGTACGCGGTCTGGGAGTCGTAGGCCGTCGAGTCGCCGACGTTCGTCCAGGACGTCCAGGGGCCGGAGAGGCTGGTGGCGGTGGCGTACTGCTGCTGGTTGGCGTTCCACCCGGTCGCCCCGGACGTCAGCATGAAGTAGACACCGCCCCGCTTGAACAGGGCCGGGGCCTCGCGGTGGCCGCCGGGCCAGGGGTTGGCGACCAGGCTGTCGATGGCCGTGTAGTCGGCGGTGAGCCGGTAGATGTGCAGGTCGTAGTTCTCGTTGGCCGCCGAGGCCAGGTAAGCGGTTCCGTCGGTGTCCACGAACGTGGTGAGGTCGCGGGACATGTACTGGCCGAGCGGCTGGAAGCTGCCCTGGTAGGTGTAGTTCCCGTCGACGGTGTCGGAGACGGCGACGGCGGCGCGGGCCTGGCTGTAGTCGACGCCGTTCTCCTTGTGCATCCACATCACGAACTTGCCGGTGGAGGCGTTGTAGATGACTTTCGGGCGTTCGATGTAGGCCGTGCCCAGTTCGGCGGCGGACGACTGGGTCAGGACGTGGTTGCGGAACTCCCAGTTCTTCAGGTCGGTGGAGCGGTAGGCGTCCACGTGCTTGAAGGTGTTGTCGCTGTTGCGGTCCTCGCCGAACCAGTAGTAGTACGAGCCGACCTTGATCACACCGCCGCCGTGGGCGTGCACGGCGTTGCCCGAGGTATCGGTGAACTGGGTCCCGTTGGTGACGGTCTGGGTGGCCGCCTGGGCGGGGCCCGCGGTGGCGAGGGCGCCGAACAGGCCCAGACAGAGGGCGAGCAGCACCGCGTACGCGCGTCTCATCTCACGCACTCTCCTTCGCGGAGTCGGCCACCGTGTCGGCCACGGGGTCGCCGAAGCGGGGGGTGCCGTCCGGGTTCCAGTCGAGTTTCTGGATCCGGGTGTGGCGGTTGGGGTCGTTCAGGGGGTCGCCGGTGATCTCCTTGTACTGGCGGGCGTGGTAGACGAGCACCTCGCTGCGGCCGTCCTCGGCGACCGTGAAGCAGTTGTGGCCGGGGCCGTACTGCCGGGTGGTGTCGTTGCTGGTGAAGACCGGCACCGGGGACTTGGACCAGCTCGCGGGGTCCATGAGGTCGGCGTCGGCGTCGGCCGTCAGCAGGCCCATGCAGTAGTGGTGGTCGGTGGCGGACGCCGAGTAGGACAGGAAGAGGCGGCCGTTGCGGGCGAGCACGGCGGGGCCCTCGTTGACCTTGTAGCCGACGCACTCCCAGTCGTACTCCGGGGTGGACAGCCGGACCTGGGAGCCCGTCAGGGTCCAGGGGTTCGCCATCTTCGACAGCCACAGGGCGGTGTTGTTGTCCATGCCGGGCTCGTGCTGGGCCCAGACGAGATAGCGGGTGCCTCGGTGGCTGAAGGTGGTGGCGTCCAGGGAGAAGGTCTCCCAGGCGGTCTTCACCTGGCCCTTCTCCACCCAGGTCCCCTTGAAGGGATCCGGGTCGGCGTTCTCCAGGACCCAGATACGGATGTCCCAGACGCTCTCGGCGGGCGCGGAGGCGAAGTAGACGTACCACTTGCCGCCGATGCGGTGGATCTCCGGCGCCCAGATGTGCGCGCCCATCACGCCGGTGGCGTGCCGGGTCCAGATGACCGACTCGGCGGCGCTCGCGAGGCCGTCGAGGGTGCGGGAGCGGCGCAGGACGATGCGGTCGTACTCGGGAACGGTCGCCGTGAAGTAGTAGAAGCCGTCGGCGTGGCGGTGGATGTACGGGTCGGCGCGCTGCCGGACGAGCGGGTTGACGAACGGAGCGGGCTTTCCTTCCGGCGTGGCGGCGGCCGGTCCTGAGGTCGCCGCCAGGGTGCCGGCGGCCAGGGCGGCTCCCTTGAGCATCAGTCGGCGGGTGGGGGGAGGGGGGCCTGCGGGCAGGTCGTCATCGCGGCTCATACGGCTTGCCTCTCAAGGGCGTTCGAGATGTCAAACGACATCTGTCATGACGAACGCCGAAAAGGTAAGGGTGTGGAACCAGGAGGTCAACGGGTCTGACGCGACTGACAGGAAGCGCTTTCGAAAGCGGTCCACCACCGTGCCGATTTTCTGTTATCGGCGCTCCACCCGGCGCGTCTCCATCAGTGTGCGCAGCCATACCCCCACGACAGCGGCCGCCGCCGGAGCCCTGGCGGCCCTCGCCGCCCTGCTCTCCCCGGCTCCCCACGCCTCGGCCACCGGCGCCCGTGACGCCACCGGCGCCCGTGACGCCACCGTCGACGTGCTCGCCGACCGGGACGTCACGCTCAGCCAGCAACGGCAGGTCGTGCAGACGCAGGGCGGCAACCTCCTCGAACTCGCCGGCACCACCTACCGGATCAGCTACCAGGGCGGTGACGGCAACGACGTCGTCCTGACCGCGGTGGGGCCCGCGGGGCATGCGCCGTCGGCCGGTCCGCAGTCCGGTGCGGTGACGGGAGGGGGGCCTCGCACCGCCGACACCCCGGGCGTGCTCGGTTGGTGGCCGTACGTGCTGGCGGTCGGGTTGCTCGTCGGTCTCGTGATGCCACCCACGGAGAGACGACGCGGGCGACGCACAGGTGGCAGGCATGCGGCGCACGGCTGGATCGGCGCTTCGAGGCGCGTGTTCCTCGATCGCCGGGCAGCGCCCCGTCAACGCCCGCTCGGGGCCTCCGGGAAGCCCAGCCGCGGCGCCAAGGTGCGTGCTTCTTCGGCCCAGCCGGCGAGAAAGGCGAGCGTCAGTCCGCGTTCCCGGTAACGCAGTTCCGCGGAGACGGCACGGGACCCGCCGTAGTCCAGCTGCTCCTCCCCCGCTCGGGCCAGCATCAGCGCCGTGAGCCAGTCGTACTTGACGGCCGAGGCGCACACGGCGAGGCGCACGAGCTGTTCGTCGCCGTTCCAGCCGCCCTCGCGCAGGCCCCGCACGTAGGCCTCGAACGCCCGGGCCGCGTACTCGGGCAGCCGGGCGGCCGGGACGAACAGGTCGAAGACCGAGTCGGGGAGGTAGTTGCCGAGGTCCTCACCGAGGGCGCCGTCGCCGGTGAACGCCCAGTCGAGGAGAACGGTTTCCGGGCCGGCGCCGCAGAGATTGGCGGGCCAGTGGTCCAGGTGGCCGAGGGAGCGGGGCAGCGACTCCATGATGTGCAGGAACCACTCGCGGTCGTGGCGCAGGCGGACCATGTCAGGGCGCAGCCCGCGCGGGAAGTGGTCACGGACCAGGGGCTGTTGCCAGGCCTCGTCGTCGTCCAGGAGTTCCTGGCCGAGGGTGTTGCTGCCGGTGTACTCGCGCAGGAAACGGTGGGAGAGCCACGGGTTGTCGCTCGTCCCGCCCGACGCTCCCTGGGCGGCGCCCAGTCGGCGGGCGTGCTCGATGTGCCGGGCGAGTGTCCAGGAGGTGGCGGGCTCGCCCCGTACGTCCTCCAGCCACAGGGCCACGTCGCCGTCGGGCCGTTCGACGGCGGCGAGGAGACGGGGCGCACGGATGCCGAACGGCTGCCAGGTCCGGGCGAGCCCCGACTCGTAGACATGGGCCTCACGCCGCCAGTAGTTCCAGTGCCGGGGGTCGTCGGTCGCGGCCCAGCGCCCGGACGCCGGCTTGTTGCGGGTGAGCAGCTTGAGGACGGCCGCCCGCCCGCCGTCGGCCGCGACGACGCGCCAGACGCCCGCGGTGACACCGTTCTTGGGGTTGTGGACCAGGGGCTCGAAGACGACCTTGTCCGTCCCGAGGACCTCACGGACCTCGGCGTCCGGGAGAACGGTTTCAGGCATTGCCCCACATTAGATCCCGGCCATCCCCCTCGTAACAGGACGCCCTGGTGGACCCCCGCGTAACCGGCTCCCGCGACAAGGTCCGTGATCGTGACCCGGCGTTCCACATGGTGGGCATTCTGTTCATTCACCGGACACCAACGGGTTCCCGACCGGTCTCGACTACCGTCGAGGGCATGACCAGCGACACCACCCTCGCGGCGGCCCTCGCCGCCGGCCCCGTCGTCCTCGACGGCGGCATGTCCAACCAGCTCGAGTCGGCCGGCCACGACCTGAGCGACGAGCTGTGGTCGGCACGGCTGCTCGCCGAGCGGCCCGAAGCGATCACCGCAGCGCATCTGGCCTACTTCGAGGCGGGCGCGGACGTGGCGATCACCTCCAGTTACCAGGCCACGTTCGAGGGCTTCGCAGGGCGGGGCATCGGGCGGGAACGGGCAGCCGAACTCCTCACGGCGAGCGTGGAGCTGGCCCGTGAGGCGGCTCGGCAGGCACAGGCGAAGGGCGTGACGCGCCGGCTGTGGGTCGCCGCCTCCGTCGGACCGTACGGAGCGATGCTGGCGGACGGTTCCGAGTACCGCGGGCGGTACGGGCTGAGCGTGGCCGAGCTGGAGGCGTTCCATCGGCCGCGGCTGGAGGTGCTCGCCGGGGCCCGTCCCGATGTGCTGGCGCTGGAAACGGTTCCGGACGCGGATGAGGCGCGGGCGCTGCTGCGGGCGGTGCGGGGGCTGGGCGTGCCGGCCTGGCTGTCGTACACGGTGGAGGGTGACCGTACCCGGGCCGGGCAGCCGCTGGAGGAGGCGTTCGCGCAGGCCGCGGACGTGGAGGAGATCATCGCCGTGGGTGTGAACTGCTGTACGCCGGGCGATGTGGACGGTGCGGTCGAGGTGGCCCGGCGGGTCACCGGAAAACCGGTCGTCGTCTATCCGAACAGCGGGGAGGCATGGGATGCCGAGGCCCGGGCGTGGAAGGGGCGGTCGTCCTTCACACCGGAGGAGGTTTCGGCGTGGCGGTCTTCGGGGGCCGCGCTGATCGGGGGGTGCTGCCGGGTGGGGCCGGAAGCCATCGCCGGGATCGCCGGGGTGCTCAGCGGCGTCGGCTGAGGAGTCGGTGACGCCGGCGGCCGCGTAGTCGGCACCAAAGAGGCGGCGTGACCGGTCTCAGTGCCTGCGCACCCCGGTCGAGCGGCGCAGGCGTCGTATCGTCGCGCGCACGTCCGCCGTGCGTGCGGGCACCGCGTCCGCCTCCTCGGTGGGCGCACGGTCGCGGGAGGCGGTTTCCGCGGCCGTCCACAGGGCGAGCTCGGCGTCACGGGGGCCGAGTACCGTGCGCGGTTCGCCGGCGTCGAAGATCCGCACCGGATGCGTCGCGTCCCAGCGCTGCCAGCCGGGGTCGCCGTCGGTCGCGAAGCGCACCCAGGCGCCGTGCATGGCGTCGGCGAGTTCCTGCGGCGCGCCCTCGCCGGCCAGCTTGCGTGATTCGGGCACGTCACCGCTGTCGAAGACGAAGCCGAGTTCCAGGGCGTGGCAGGAGCCGAGGCCGGGGAGGTTGGAGGGCCAGGCGAACTCGTAGACGTACGACGCGCCGGGTCGGGCGTCGGCCAGGCGGTGCATCGGGATGCGCAGCAGGTGGTCGGTGACGATCTGGCCGACGATCTCGGCGGTGCCGGCCTCGGGGTGGAGCGCGCGATACCCGCGGGGCACCTCGGCGCCGCAGTGGCAGCGCGCCATGGCCCCGGCGAGGGCGACGGCGCCGAGCCGGTCGACGCGGTCCAGAAGGCCGCCGGGAACCAGCCAGAGGCGGTACTCCTCGCTGGTCCAGCCCGTCATCAGCTCGACATCCCGCGCCATGGCGCCGTCGGCGAGGGCCTCCAGGGGGTCGCGCGGGACGAGGTCGCCGTCGACGACGATGCCGAAGGAGGGGCCGCCGAGCACCGGGCTGCTGAGCCGGCCGACCTCGGCCTGGGTGCGCAGCAACAGCTCCCGGTCGACCTCGGCGAAGGCCGCGGCGACGGCGGGGATCCTCAGCCGGTTGGCCATACGGCGCACCATCCGCCGTACCTTGTCCCGGTCGAAGGCCTCCGGCGGACCGCTCTGCAGGACCGCGCGCCTGACCAGGCCCTGCGCCTGCGGGGCGGCGAGCAGGGCGCCGATGCTGATCGCCCCCGCCGACTGGCCGGCCAGGGTGATCCGGTCGGGGTCGCCGCCGAAGGCAGCGACCGACTCGCGCACCCATCGCAGCGCGGCGAGCTGGTCGCGCAGACCTGGGTTGGCGGGAGTGTCCGGGAACAGGCCGTAGCCCTCGACCCCCAGCCGGTAGTTCATCGAGACCAGGACGACGCCGTCGCGGGCGAAGGCGCGCCCGTCGTACACCGGCACGGCGGAGGAGCCCCTGGTCAGGGCGCCACCGTGCAACCACACCAGGACCGGCAGCCGGGCGCCGGGGCCGGGCTCGGGGGTCCAGACGTTCAGGTTGAGGCAGTCGTCGCCGGGGACGACCGGGTCGGACAGGTACTTCTCGAAGGCCTCGGAGTACGGCGGTTTCGGCGGCGTGGGCCCGAAGGAACCCGCGTCGCGCACCCCGTCCCAGGGCTCCGGCGGGACGGGCGGCCGGAACCGACGGGGGCCGAAGGGTGGCGCGGCGTAGGGGATGCCGCGGAAGACCGCGATCCCGTGTTCGTACCGGCCCCGGACCGCTCCGTACGGCGTGCTCACCACGGGGTCCGCCTGGACTGCTGTCGTCATGAGCCCACCAGCCTCTCACCGCGCTATTGCACCGGTAACAACAGAGCACCACAGATCGGCTCGCTATTCCGGTGCAGAGCGCGATACGGCCGCCACTCGGGGCGGTTTCCGCTCACCCGCTCGTAACGGCGCCGGCCGCCGCCGCGTTCGAGGTTTCGAAAGCTCGGGGCCGTGCCGGCCTGGCGAAGTTCCGCCTCTTCCCGGCGTCATCCCGTGAACCTAGGGTAGGAAGCGCTTACTGCTTTCGTGTTGGTCGAAACTTTTCATGGCCCTCGAGCGGGCCAGGAGAGGTGGTTCCCGATGGTCCGTACGGGGAGTGCGAGCGTCGCCGCCGGTCCGACCCTGGCCGTGGTGGCACGGGAGGCAGGGGTTTCCGTGCCGACCGCGTCCAAGGTGGTCAACGGCCGCGAGGACGTGGCGCCGGAAACACGCCGACGGGTGACCGAGGCGCTGGACCGGCTCGGCTACGTGCGCAGACCCCGTTTCGACGTGGCGAAGGTGCCGGGGCTGGTCGACCTGGTGGTGCACTCGCTGGACAGCTCCTGGTCGGGGGCGGTGCTGAACGGGGTGGAGGCGGCGGCGCACGACGCCGGGCTCGAGGTGGTGGTATCCGCGGGGCTGAACAGGACGCGGGGCACCTGCCCGCAGCGGGGCTGGCTGGACAAGCTCATCGCGCGCGGCTCGTCCGGAGTGCTGTTCAACCTGGCCGAGTTGACGCCGTCCCAGTACGCCTGGCTGGACCAGCACCGCATCCCGTACGTGCTGATCGACCCGGTCCTCCAGCCGCCACCGGGAGTGGTGTCGGTGGGTGCGGCGAACTGGCAGGGCGGCGTGACGGCGACCGAACACCTGCTCTCCCTCGGCCACGAGCGGATAGCAGTGATCGCCGGCCAGCAGCGCAAGATGTGCAGCAGTGCGAGGGTGGCCGGCTACCGTTCGGCGCTCGCGTCGGCCGGCGTGCGCCACCGCCCCGAGTACGTCCGCCACGCCGGCTTCGACGAGACGGTGGCCCACCGGCGCATGCTGGACCTCCTCGATCTGCGCGAGCCGCCGACGGCGGTGTTCGTCTGCTCGGACCGCATGGCGCTGGGCGTCTACGAGGCCCTCGCCGGGCGCGGGTTGCGGGTGCCCGGCGACATCAGCGTCGTCGGCTTCGACGACCTCCCCGAGTCCCGCTGGGCGACTCCCGCCCTGACCACCGTCCGCCAGCCCCTCGCGGAGATGGCGGCGACGGCGCTGCATCTGCTGGTCCGCATGATGGAGGGCGACCGCCCGGAGGGCACCCGGACCGAACTGTCGACACGGCTGGTGGAACGGGCGAGCACGGCGCGGGTGAGGGGTCGAGCGGGGGCGTAGGGGCGGTCGGTCCCGGGCGGCGCGGGATCAGTGGCATGTGAAGGCACGGATCGTGCCCCCCTGCCGCGCAGGTGTTCCATCGGGAGCCCGGCGCTGCGTAGTGTCGGCTGCGATGAACGCCGTCCCCGCACATCTGGACCACCTCGTCCTCGCGACCCCCGATCTGGCGGCGACCGTGGCCGAGTTCACCGAGCGCACCGGCGTGCGGCCTGCTCCCGGCGGGGCGCATGTCGGGCGTGGTACCCGCAACCACCTTGTGTCGCTGGGTGGTTCGAGCTACCTGGAGATCATCGGGCCGGACCCGGAACAGGCGACGCCGGACGGCCCCCGCCCGTTCGCGGTCGACGAGCTGGCCTCCCCTCGCACGGTGACCTGGGCCATCAGCCCGCCCGACCTGGACGCCGCGGTGGCGGCCGCCCGGGCCCGGGGCTACGACCCCGGTGAACCACGCCCGATGAGCCGTCGCCGGCCCGACGGCACCCTGCTCCAGTGGCGGCTGACCGACGGCGACACCCAGCACCCCTCCGGTCTGGTGCCGTTCCTCATCGACTGGGGGACGTCCGTCCACCCGACCGCCACGGGCCTGCCCCTGACTCCCCTGCTGGACCTGTCCGCCAGCGCCCCGGAGCCGGACGAGATCCGCCCGCTCCTCTCCGCCCTGGACACCCGACTACCGCTGCGGCAGGGGGCAATGGCCATCACCTTCACTGTGGACACTCCGCGCGGCCCGGTCACGTTCAGCTGAGCGGGGACCTCACCGACGCCGATGTCCGATTCCTTCAAGACCCTCGACGGAGCCCCCGCCTACCGTGAGCGCATGACTCCACAATTCGCCGTGATCGGCCTGGTCGCCTCCGACATGGCGGCCTCGCTCGCCTTCTACCGCCGCCTCGGCCTCGTCTTCCCCGACGGCGCCGAGGAACAGGCCCACGTCGAGGCCCAGCTGCCCGGCGGGCCGGCCCTCGCCCTGGACACCGAGGAGACCGTCCGCTCCTTCCACCCCGGATGGCGGCCGCCGAGCGGCGGCGGCCGGACGGCGCTCGCCTTCCGGTGCGCCTCCCCCGCCGAGGTCGACGCCGTGTACGAGGACCTCGTCGCCGCCGGCCACCACGGCGAGCTCAAGCCGTGGGACGCCTTCTGGGGCCAGCGGTACGCGGTCGTCCACGACCCGGACGGCAACGCCGTCGACCTGTTCGCCCAGCTACCCCAGTAGTTCACTGAGCGGGAGCCCCGCCAGGTCCCGTACGTCACGCGCCAGATGGGCCTGGTCGGCGAACCCGGCGAGGGCGGCCGTCTCCGCGAACGGCACCCCTCGCCGGGCCAGCCCCAACGCCCGCTGCAGCCGCAGCACCCGCGCCAGCGTCTTGGGCCCGTACCCGAACGCGACGAGGGCCCGCCGATGCAACTGCCGCGCACCGAGCCCGAGTGCGTCGGCGGTGTCGGCGACGGACCGTCCCGCGGCGAGGGCCGACACGAGGTGGCGTAGCGACGGATCGGGCGGTTCGGTGTCGGCCGCCCACCGCAACGCCAGTTCCTCGAGCCCGTCCGCCGGATCACGGGCCGCCCGCACGCGCGCGGCGAGCCGCCGGACCTCCGAGGCGGGCCGCAGATCCGCGAGTTCGACGCGCCGGTCACACAGCTCGTGGGCGGGCACGCCGAGCAGGGCGGGCGCGGTGCCGGGGAAGAAGCGAACCCCGACCCACCGGCCTCCTGAGCCCTCGGTGACGTAGGCGCGGGTGTCGGGCCCGGCGACCAGGAGCCGCCCCTCGTGCCACAGCAGATCCATGCACCCGTCGGGCAACACACGTCCCGCGCCCGGCCCGGACGGGCTGTTCGTCCACACGACAGCGCCACCCAGCCGGGACGCCCGCTCCCCGTACACCTGTGCCCGCCCTAACCGCGCCGCATGGGTCAGGAACCCTCCGGCTTGTGCGGCGGGTGGGCGCTCTTCACGTGGGTGCGCAGCCGTGAGGTGACGTCCTCCGGGGGCAGGAAGCGGGACCAGCGCTCGGGGAACTCGGAGGGCATGTCGGGGTCCTCGGGGTCGGGCTCCAGGCCCGCCGCCGTACGGGCCACGTGCTCGGCCAGCTGGGCCTCGCGCAGTCGCTCGTTGGCGGCGCGGGCCGCGGCCGTCGCGGCGGCGGGCCACACCCGGTCGATCGCCGCGTTGACCGCGGCGCCGACGAGCACGGCGAAGGCGCCCACGCCGATCCACAGCAGCACGGCGACGGAGGCGGCGAGGGAACCGTAGATGGTGGCGCCCTCGATGGTGTGGGTGATGTAGATGCGCAACAGGAAACTGCCGAGGACCCACATCGCGAGGGCGACCAGGGAGCCGGGTACGTCCTCGATCCAGGGGGAGCGCACCGGCACCGAGACGTGGTAGAGCGTCGTCAGGAAGACGATGGACAGGACGATCACCACGGGCCAGTACAGGACCTGCACCAGCGTCTCCGACTGGGGCACGATCCGGACGACGGCGTCGGGGCCCGCGACCATCAGGGGCAGCGCGACCGAGCCGATCAGCAGGCCCACGATGAACAGCAGGAACGACATCACCCGCGTCTTGACGATGCCGCGCACGCCGTCGAGGCCGTACATCACGGTGATGGTGTCGATGAAGACGTTCACCGCGCGCGAGCCCGACCACAGGGCGAAGAGGAAGCCGACCGAGATGACGTCGGGGCGGCCGCCCCGGACCACGTCGTGCAGGATGGGCTGGGCGATCTCGGTGACGCCCTTGTCGGACAGCACGGTGCGGGAGGCGTCCAGGATGTTGTTCTGGAGGCTGCTGATGGTGTCGGTACCGGTCCAGGAGTCCACGTAGCCGAGCAGGCCGATCAGGCTCAGCAGCAGCGGTGGTACGGACAGCAGCGTGAAGAACGCGGCCTCGGCCGCCAGGCCCAGGATGCGGTACTCCATGCAGGAGTTCACGGTGTCCTTGAGCAGCAGCCAGGCGGTCCGGCGCTTGGAGACGTTCCGGTAGAGGGCACGTGCCCGGTGGAGTCGCCCGGAGGGCCGCTCGGAGGATTCGCTTGCTGACTGCACGACCTAACGGTATCCGTCGTACGCCCGTGCACTCATCCCCCGGCGCCACCGCTTCGAACGCGCTACACCGTGGAAACATCCAGGTGGCCGCGGACGGACAGATCACGCTCATCCCGTGTCCACGGCGTGACCCCCACCCTGCCGCGGGGTACTTTCGCGGCATGGCAGGCACCACGCACACCGTGTCCAACCAGCCCCCTCCGCTCACCGGCTACGACGTCTACGGCGCGGACCGAGCCCTGACCGCGGCCGTGGAGCGCCATCTCGCGCCCGAGCTGCTCGACGAGGTCGGCGGTGAGCTGGCCGCGCTGGGGCGGGCGTCCGGGTCGGCGCAGTTGCAGGAGTGGGGCGCGCAGGCCAACGAGAACCCGCCCCGGCTGCGCACGCACGACCGCTACGGCCACCGCGTCGACGAGGTCGACTTCCACCCGGCCTGGCACCGGCTGCTCGGCAAGGGTGTCTCCGCCGGGCTGACCGCGGCCTGGGGCAGGCCGGGCGGCCATGTCCGCAGAGCCGCCGCGTTCGTGGTCTGGACCCAGGTGGACGCCGGCAACCTCTGTCCGCTGTCGATGACCCACGCCGCCGTCCCGGCCCTGCGGGCCGACCCCGCGCTGGCCGCGGAGTGGGAACCCCGGCTGATGTCCATGATCTACGACCGTGAGCTCAGGCCCGCCCGTCTGAAGGCCGGGTCCCTGTTCGGCATGGGCATGACGGAGAAGCAGGGCGGCAGCGACGTACGGGCCGGCACGACCCTCGCCCGGCCGCTGGACGGGGCCGGGGAGTACGAGCTGACCGGTCACAAGTGGTTCTGTTCGGCGCCCATGTCGGACGGTTTCCTGGTGCTGGGGCAGGCCCCGGACGGGCTGACCTGCTTCCTGGTGCCGCGGGTGCTGGACGACGGTTCCCGCAACGTCTTCCTGATCCAGCGGCTCAAGGACAAGCTCGGCAACCGCTCGAACGCCTCCGCCGAGGTCGAGTTCGACGGGACCTGGGCGCGCCGGGTCGGCGAGGAGGGGCGGGGGGTGCGGACCATCATCGACATGGTGGCCGCGACCCGGCTGGACTGCGTGCTGGGCTCGGCGGGGCTGATGCGGCAGGCGGTCGCGCAGGCCGTGCACCACTGCACCTACCGGGAGGCGTTCGGCGCGAGGCTCGTCGACCAGCCGCTGATGCGCAACGTCCTGGCCGACCTGGCCCTGGAGTCGGAGGCGGCGACGACTCTGGCGCTCAGGCTAGCGGCCGCCTGTGACGACGGCGGCGAGCAGGAGCGGGCGCTGCTGCGGATCGCCGTACCGGCCGCCAAGTACTGGGTGACCAAGCGCTGCACGCCGGTCGTGGTGGAGGCCGCGGAGTGCCTCGGCGGAAACGGTTACGTCGAGGAGTCAGGACTGCCCCGGCTGGTCCGCGAGTCGCCGCTGAACTCGGTGTGGGAGGGCGCCGGAAACATCCAGGCACTGGACGTGCTGCGCGCTCTGCAACGGGAACCGCAGGCCTTGAACGCGTATCTGCAGGAGGTGGGAAAGGCGCGCGGCGCCGACCACCGCCTGGACGCCGCGATCAAGAACCTGCTGACCGAGCTGGCCGACCTGGACGGCATCGAGGCCCGCGCCCGCCGCCTCACGGAACGACTCGCCCTGGTCCTCCAGGGCTCCCTCCTGGTCCGCCACGCCCCACCAGAAGTATCCGACGCCTTCTGCGCCTCCCGCCTGGCAACCGACGGCGGCACAGCCTTCGGTACCCTTCCCCACACCCTGGACCTGAAGTCGGTGGTGAACCGGGCCCGCCCGCTGAACTGACCGAGCCGAACCAACCCGGGGGCGCGGGACTGTTTCAACATGCGGCTCCGCCGCGGGGCGCGACCAGCCACCCCCGAAGCCGCACCCTCCCACGCACATCAAGTGGCACCCCGGATCGCGAACACGGCCCAACCGCCGGATGGCAGGGGGTGGTGCTGCGCCGACACGGCACCACCCCCGCCGCACTGGCCCGTTCGAGCCGTGAACGCCGCTCGGGACGGCGTCGCTCAATATTCAAACAAGCGCGGGCCGTTCACCAGGGTTGCAAGGGGTTGCAACTTGCTGCTGTCTGTGGCCGTACTGTGCCCGTCCGTCAACCGGGAACGGCACTATTGGACGGACAGTCAAAACGACCCGGGGAGGACCAGTGGCACTCTCGCCGACCGACGTGACGCAACTCGCCGTGGTCGACACGGCGCGTGCGGCGCGGGTACTCAGCGAGGTCCGTTCCGCCACGCTCTCCGGGCAGCGCGCGCCCGTCGCCCCGCGCCCGGTGATCGAGCAGTCCTGGGGGCGCATGCTGCGCAGCGGCATCGATCCGGACCGGGACCGGCGCTCCGGGCTGCTGTCGCCGGAGGAGGTGCGCAGGCGGCGGGAGACGACGGAGCTGCGGCACGTTCTGCCGGTGCTGCGCGAGGGGCTGTTGTCGGTGGCGGACGTCGCCCACCACATCATGGTGGTGGCCGATGCGGACGGCCGGGTGCTGTGGCGGGAGGGCAGTTCGCCGGTGCTGCGGCGGGCCGACGGGCTGGGCTTCGAACTCGGTGCCGACTGGCGGGAGGACGTGGTCGGGACGAACGGCATCGGCACCCCGGCGGTGGTGCGCCGGCCCGTGCAGGTCTTCGCCTCCGAGCACTTCGCGCGCTCGCAGACCACCTGGACGTGCTCCGGCGCTCCCATCACGGACCCGCGGGACGGCCGCCTGCTCGGTGTGGTGGACGTCAGCGGGCCGCTGGAGACGATGCATCCGGCCACGCTCGCCTGGGTCGACTCGGTGGCCAAGCTGGCGGAGTCCCGGCTGCGCGAGCTGCATCTGGGCTCGTTGGAGCGGCTGCGCGCCACGGCCGCTCCGGTCCTGGCCCGGTTGGGCGGCAGGGCCCTGGTGGTGGACCGGGACGGCTGGACGGCCGCGGTCACCGGAATGCCGTACACCAACCGGATCTCGCTGCCCAAGTCCCTGTCCGCGGGCCGCCGGTGGCTGCCGCCGCTCGGTCCGTGCTCGGTGGAGCCGCTGGCCGGCGGCTGGCTGGTGCGGGCCTCGGAGGAGCCGGTGCCGCGCGTGGCGACCCGGGTCGTGCTGGATCTCTCGCGGCCCGGCCGGTGGTCGGTGACGGTGTCGGGATCCGCGGGCTCGTGGAGCCGTGGACTGAGCCCCCGGCACGCCGAGTTGCTGTACCTGCTGGCTCTGCGGCGGGGTGGGCACAGTGCCTCGGGGCTGGCCGAGGAGGTGTTCGGCGACCCGGCGCGCACGGTGACCGTGCGGGCCGAGATGTCCCGGATCCGGCGGTACTTGGGCGGCGTGCTGGAGCACCGGCCGTACCGCTTCGGCGAGGACGCGCGGGTCGAGGTGGTCCTGCCGGCCGATCGGCACGATCTGCTGCCGCACTCGGCGGCGCCCGCGGTGGTCGAGGGCCGTACCCGGGACGGAATGCCTGGAATGTGTCCTTCCGGTCTCGGCGAGTGACCGTGGCGCACCATCTTCCGCATATTTGCAGGGTCTTCGCACCGAGTCGCGCTTGACTGCCGTAGCATCCCTCTACGGGCCACCCCACCTGCGTCTTTGGTCAACACCAGGACCATTGGGCGCAGTTGGCTCGCCTCGGGAGGACGTATGAAGAGTCGTGGCCGACATCGCCGGCAGAAGCGGGGCCGTGCGCTGCGCGCCTTGCTCGCCGGGACCGCTCTCGCGCTGACCGCGGCCGCCACCATGATCAGCGCCTCACAGGCCACGGTCAGCAAGGATCCCGGCGGCCTCAAGGCGTTCGACGCGGCGGGGGCCTCCGGGTTCCGGCTCCAGGAGCGCCTGGTCCCGCAGGACACCCTCGACCGGCTCTCCTCCGCGATGGGCAGGCCCGTCGGGGTGGGCGCGGTCCTCGACGACACCGACCGTTCCCTGCGCACGCCGGCCGACTGCACGACCGCCGAGCGCGCCGCGCTGCCGGTGGAGCCGGTGGCCACGCGCGCGTACTGCTGGGACGCCGCCGACACCCGTGGCTGGCGGGCGGGCGCGGTCACCACCTCAGGGGACGCGGACGACGACGGCCACTGGGGCCCACACCGGGTCATCCTCTCCGGCTGGAGCCACGACACCGGCAGGGCGGACCGGCCCGGCCTCGCCCGGGTCGCGTTCGTCAACGCGGACGACCCGGACAACCTCACCTACACGTGGGCGCTGCTGGCCGTCCCCACCGACGGCGGCCGTAACTACACCGGCCTGGCCTCGGCCGTCTCGGGCCTGGTCTGGTACCAGGACAAGCTGCTGGTCACCACCGCCGACGGCCTGTACGTCTACGACGTGGAGCGCATCGAGCGGGCCAACGTCGACAGCGCGCAGGTGGGCCGGGTGCGCGGCGGCTGGTCGGCGTACGGCGCCCGCTATGTGCTGCCGGCCGTCGGGTCGTACCAGCTCGCGGCCGGCGCCCCGCGGCCGGCGGTGGTCTCCCTGGACCGCAGCACCGCGCCCGACAGCCTGGTCGCGAGCGAGTCGGTGCCCGCGAACAGCGAACGGCACACCCGGCTGTGGCGCTACCCCTTCAGCACCGACCCGGCGCGGCCGGGGCTGCTGGCCACCGACTCCGCCGGAGGCGCGGTCGCGAGCGAGGCGTACGAGACGAAGACGGCCGGGGTCAGCGGGGTCCTGTCGTACGGCTCCGGCTGGTATCTGGACCGTGCGTCCGACAGCCGAGACGGGCGCGGGGTTCTGTGGCGCCAGGACCGGCGCACGGCGAAGGCCGCCGAGTGCGGTTCGGACGCGTCCCACCACTGCTGGAGCGGACAGGCCGGCCCTCTTTCCTACTGGGAGGAGACCGGCGAGGTCTGGTCCCAGTCGGGCCGGATGCTGTACGCGCTGCCGCTGAGCTCGATCGACAGATCTGTGGAGTAGATGATTTTCTGGCGGGCATGACGAGCATGCCCGTGACCACCTGGTCCCTGGAGCAGACCGCCCCGACCGACCTCCTTCCGGCCGCAGCGCCGGAGGGGGACGTGCGGATCGTCCGCGCCGAGGTCCCCTCCCCCGAGTTCAGCCGTTTCCTGTACGCCTCGGTCGGCGGCGACATCCACTGGATCGACCGGCTGGACTGGAGTCACGCGCGGTGGCTCGAGCACCTGGAGCGGCCGGGCGTGGAGACGTGGGTCGCGTACGAGCGGGGCACGCCCGCCGGTTACGTGGAACTGGACCCGCAGGACGACGGGGTCGTGGAGATCGCCTACTTCGGGCTGATCCCCGCCTTCCGGGGCCGGCGCATCGGCGGACACCTGCTGGCGTACGGCGCCGCCCGCGCGTGGGACCTCGCGGACCGCCGGCCGGGGCTGGCCACGACCAAGCGGGTGTGGCTGCATACATGCAGCCTGGACGGGGAGCACGCGATGGACAACTATCTGCGCCGGGGCTTCACGCTCTTCGACACCAAGGTGGAGGCGGAGCCGGAGGTGGCGGCACCCGGGCCCTGGCCTGGGGCGTACCCCGCCTGACCTGCGAAGACAAGACCCCGTGCACCGCATGTGATCGACAACACTCGCGTCTTGCGATGCGAGACCAGGGTGTCCGCATCATGGACGAAGCTGGACTGGGTCCAGATTGCCGTGACACGCTTCCGTCATGTCTGGAACTGGGATTGCCTTGGTGAGTCGGCGGCACGTCGACCTCGGCCGCATGTCCAGCGCCATCTGTCGGGCGAGCTGACAGCTCCCGCGAAGCCCGACATCTCCTGACGTTCCCTCTCCTCCCGCGCAATGCCGCGCACGTATGCCCATGCGCCCGTACGCGCAGGTCAGAGCCGAATCCCGCCTGTCCCGAAGGACGTAACCACCATGGCCGCCAGCCCACAGAAGCCCGCCGCCGCGCCTGTCCGCCGCAAGGTGAGCCGTCACCGCGGTGAGGGTCAGTGGGCGATGGGGCACTACACGCCCCTCAACGGCAACGAGCAGTTCAAGAAGGACGACGACGGTCTCAATGTGCGGACACGCATTGAGACGATCTACTCCAAGCGCGGCTTCGACTCCATCGACCCCAACGACCTGCGCGGCCGGATGCGCTGGTGGGGCCTCTACACCCAGCGCAGGCCCGGGATCGACGGCGGCAAGACCGCGATCCTGGAGCCGGAGGAGCTGGACGACAAGTACTTCATGCTGCGGGTGCGGATCGACGGCGGCCGCCTCACCACCCGGCAGCTGCGCGTGATCGGCGAGATCTCCGAGGAGTTCGCACGCGGCAGCGCGGACATCACCGACCGGCAGAACATCCAGCTGCACTGGATCCGCATCGAGGACGTGCCGGAGATCTGGAACCGCCTGGAGGCGGTCGGGCTGTCCACCACCGAGGCGTGCGGCGACTGCCCGCGCGTCGTCATCGGCTCGCCGGTCGCCGGGATCGCCGAGGACGAGATCATCGACGGCACCTGGGCGATCGACGAGATCCACAACCGTTACATCGGCAGCAAGGAGTTCTCCAACCTGCCGCGCAAGTTCAAGACGGCGATCTCCGGCTCCCCGCTGCTGGACGTGGTCCACGAGATCAACGACGTCGCCTTCGTGGGTGTCGAGCACCCCGAGCACGGCCCCGGCTTCGACCTGTGGGTCGGCGGCGGCCTGTCCACCAACCCGAAGATCGGCGTCCGGCTCGGCGCCTGGGTGCCGCTGGAGGAGGTCCCCGAGGTCTGGGCCGGTGTGGTGGGGATCTTCCGCGACTACGGCTACCGGCGCCTGCGGACCAAGGCCCGCCTGAAGTTCCTGGTCGCCGACTGGGGCGCGGAGAAGTTCCGCCAGATCCTCGAGGACGAGTACCTCAAGCGACAGCTCGTCGACGGCCCCGGGCCCGCCGAGCCGCTGCAGCGCTGGCGCGACCACGTCGGCGTCCACCGGCAGAAGGACGGCCGTTACTACGTCGGTTTCGCGCCGCGCGTCGGCCGGGTCGACGGCGCCACGCTCACGAAGATCGCCGAGCTGGCGGAGGCGCACGGCTCGGGCCGGGTCCGTACCACCGTCGAGCAGAAGATGATCGTCCTCGATGTCGAGGAGGCGCAGGTCGAGCCGCTGGTGGCGGCGCTGGAGGCGCTGGACCTGACGGCGAAGCCGTCGCCGTTCCGGCGCGGCACCATGGCCTGCACCGGCATCGAGTACTGCAAGATCGCCATCGTCGAGACCAAGCAGCGCGGCGCCTCCCTGATCGACGAACTCGAGCGCCGCATCCCGGACTTCGACGAGCCGATCACCATCAACGTCAACGGCTGCCCGAACGCCTGCGCCCGTATCCAGGTGGCGGACATCGGTCTCAAGGGCCAGTTGGTCGTCAACGACCAGGGCGAGCAGGTCGAGGGCTTTCAGGTGCACCTGGGCGGGGCGCTCGGCCTGGACGCCGGGTTCGGCCGCAAGGTACGTGGCCTGAAGGTCACGTCCGAGGAGCTGCCCGACTACGTGGAACGCGTGCTGAAGCGGTTCCAGGCCGAGCGTGAGGACGGCGAGCGGTTCGCCTCCTGGGCCGCCCGCGCATCCGAGGAGGCCCTGTCGTGAGCGAGCGGGCCGCCCCCTTCTACTGCCCCTACTGCGGCGACGAGGACCTGCGTCCGTCAGAGCGGGGCCACGGCGCGTGGGAATGCGCTGCGTGCAACCGGGCCTTTCAGCTGAAGTTCCTCGGGCTGCTCGCCCGGGGCTTTCAGCACTCCGAAGCAGGGGGAGAGACGATATGAGCGCGGTGACCGAAGACCGTACGACCGACGAGCTCAAGGCGCTCGCCGAGCAGGCAGGCCGTGACCTGGAGGACGCCTCCGCGCTGGAGATCCTCCAGTGGGCGGCGGAGACCTTCGGCAAGCGTTTCTGCGTGACTTCGTCGATGGAGGACGCGGTGGTCGCCCACCTCGCCTCCCGCGCGATGCCCGGCGTCGACGTCGTGTTCCTCGACACCGGTTACCACTTCGAGGAGACCATCGGCACCCGTGACGCGGTCGACGCCGTGATGGACGTCAACGTCATCACGCTCACCCCGCGTCAGACGGTCGCCGAGCAGGACGCCGAGTACGGCCCGAAGCTGCACGACCGCGATCCCGACCTGTGCTGCAGGCTGCGCAAGGTCCAGCCGCTGGAGCAGGGCCTGAAGAACTACGTGGCCTGGGCGACCGGTCTGCGCCGCGACGAGTCCCCGACCCGGGCGAACACCCCTGTGGTCGGCTGGGACGAGAAGCGGCAGAAGGTCAAGATCTCGCCGATCGCCCGCTGGAGCCAGGACGACGTGGACGCGTACGTCGCCGAACACGGCGTCCTCACCAACCCCTTGCTGACCGACGGCTACGCCTCCGTCGGCTGCGCCCCCTGCACCCGCCGGGTGGCGGAGGGCGAGGACGCGCGGGCCGGCCGCTGGGCGGGCCGCGCGAAGACCGAGTGCGGGCTGCACGGATGACGACGATTCAGGAGAAGCACGTGACGACCGGAGCCACCGTCTGGCTCACGGGTCTGCCGAGTGCCGGCAAGACCACCATCGCGTACGAGCTGGCCGGCCGGCTGCGCGCCGAGGGCCACCGCGTCGAGGTGCTCGACGGCGACGAGATCCGCGAGTTCATCTCGGCGGGCCTCGGCTTCAGCCGCGAGGACCGGCACACCAACGTGCAGCGCATCGGCTTCGTCGCCGAACTGCTCGCCCGCAACGGCGTCAAGGCGCTGGTCCCGGTCATCGCGCCCTACGCCGACAGCCGCGACGCGGTGCGCAAGCGGCACCAGGAGAACGGGTCGCCGTACCTCGAGGTGCACGTGGCGACCCCGGTCGAGGTGTGCTCGGTGCGGGACGTGAAGGGGCTGTACGCCCAGCAGGCGGCCGGCGAGCTGTCCGGGCTGACCGGCGTGGACGACCCGTACGAGGAGCCGGAGTCGCCCGATCTGCGCATCGAGTCGCAGCACCAGACCGTGCAGGAGTCAGCGGCGGCGGTCCACGCGCTGCTCACCGAGAGGGGACTGGCATGACGACGACCGTCGCATCCGTCGAGGAGGACACGGACGCCCCGTACGCGCTGTCCCACCTGGACGCGCTGGAGTCCGAGGCGGTGCACATCTTCCGTGAGGTGGCGGGCGAGTTCGAGCGGCCGGTGATCCTCTTCTCCGGCGGCAAGGACTCCATCGTCATGCTGCACCTGGCGCTCAAGGCGTTCGCGCCGGCGGCGGTCCCGTTCTCGCTGCTGCATGTGGACACCGGACACAACTTCCCGGAGGTCATCGAGTACCGGGACCGTGTGGTGGCCGCCCATGGGCTGCGCCTCCATGTGGCCTCCGTACAGGACTACATCGACCGCGGTGTGCTCAAGGAGCGCCCGGACGGGACCCGTAACCCGCTGCAGACCGTGCCGCTGACCGAGAAGATCCAGGCGGAGAAGTTCGACGCGGTCTTCGGCGGCGGGCGGCGCGACGAGGAGAAGGCCCGCGCCAAGGAGCGGGTGTTCAGCCTCCGCGACGAGTTCTCGCAGTGGGACCCGCGCCGGCAGCGGCCCGAGCTGTGGAACCTCTACAACGGCCGGCACGCGCCCGGTGAGCATGTCCGGGTCTTCCCGCTGTCCAACTGGACCGAGCTGGACGTGTGGCAGTACATCGCCCGCGAGGACATCGAGCTGCCGCAGATCTACTTCGCGCACGAGCGTGAGGTGTTCCAGCGCGGCGGCATGTGGCTGACCGCAGGCGAGTGGGGCGGCCCCAAGGACGGCGAGACCGTGGAGAAGCGGCTGGTCCGCTACCGGACCGTCGGTGACATGTCCTGCACGGGCGCCGTCGACTCCGACGCGGTGACGCTGCAGCAGGTCATCACCGAGATCGCCGCGTCCCGGCTGACCGAGCGCGGCGCCACCCGCGCCGACGACAAGCTGTCCGAGGCCGCGATGGAAGACCGCAAGCGCGAGGGGTACTTCTAGACATGAGCAGCACCACCACGGAACTCGGCCTCACCGAGACCACGCTCCTGCGCTTCGCGACCGCCGGCTCGGTCGACGACGGCAAGTCCACCCTCGTCGGACGGCTGCTGCACGACTCCAAGTCGGTCCTCACCGACCAGTTGGAGGCGGTCGAGCGTGTCTCCGCCTCCCGCGGGCAGGACGCGCCCGACCTGGCGCTGCTCACCGACGGTCTGCGGGCCGAGCGGGAGCAGGGCATCACCATCGACGTGGCCTACCGCTACTTCGCCACGCCACGGCGCCGGTTCATCCTGGCCGACACCCCCGGCCATGTGCAGTACACCCGCAACATGGTCACCGGCGCGTCGACCGCCGAGCTGACGGTGATCCTGGTGGACGCCCGCAACGGCGTCGTCGAGCAGACCCGCCGGCACGCCGCCATCGCCGCGCTGCTGCGGGTCCCGCACGTGGTCCTCGCCGTCAACAAGATGGACCTGGTCGACTACCAGGAGCCCGTCTTCGCCGCGATCGCCGAGGAGTTCACGGCGTACGCGCTGGAGCTTGGCGTCCCGGAGGTCACCGCGATCCCGATCTCCGCGCTGGCCGGCGACAACGTGGTGGAGCCGTCCGCCACCATGGACTGGTACGGCGGCCCGACCGTCCTGGAGCACCTCGAAACCGTTCCCGTCAGCCACGACCTGAGCCACTGCCACGCCCGGCTGCCGGTGCAGTACGTGATCCGCCCGCAGACCGCCGAGCATCCGGACTACCGGGGGTACGCCGGCCAGATCGCCGCCGGTTCGTTCCGCGTCGGCGAGGCCGTCACCGTGCTGCCCTCGGGCCGTGCCTCCCGCATCTCGGGCATCGACCTGCTCGGCGAGCCGGTCGACGTCGCCTGGACCACCCAGTCGGTGACGATCCTGCTGGAGGACGACATCGACATCTCGCGCGGCGACCTGATCGTGCCCAGCAAGGACGCCCCGGCGACCACGCAGGACATCGAGGCGACCGTCTGCCATGTCGCCGACGCGGCGCTGACCGTCGGCCACCGTGTGCTGCTCAAGCACGGCACCCGCACGGTCAAGGCGATCGTCAAGGACATCCCCTCGCGTCTCACGCTCGACGACCTGTCCCTGCACCCGCACCCGGGACAGCTCGTCGCCAACGACATCGGCCGTGTGAAGATCCGCACCGCGGAGCCGCTGCCCGTCGACTCCTACGCCGACTCCCGGCGCACCGGTTCGTTCATCCTGATCGACCCGAACGACGGGACCACGCTCACCGCCGGCATGGTCGGCGAGTCGTTCGCGGCCCCCGAGCCCGTCAAGGACGCGGCCGAGGACGACGGGTGGGACTTCTGAGATGAACTCTTCCGATTTCTACTCCACGTTCGCGAAGGAGGGCGGCCGCGTCGGCAGCGGCGCCCTCGGCAGCGGGCAGGGCGGAGTGGCGCGATGTGTGCGCTGACGTACGCGCACTGCCTGCGCGCCCCGTCCCCCCACCCGACGTCCCGGAAGCGACGAAGACCCTTTGCCGAACTCCCGGCCACGACCTGAGAGACCGTGACCGCCGGGCCAACGAGAGGAAAGCCTCCCGTGCCTGTCCACCGCTCCACCCTTCTTCGCCGCGGCGTGGCCGCGCTAGCAGCCCTCCCCCTGCTCACGCTCGCCGCCTGCGGTTACGGGTCCGACTCCAGCAAGAGCGACTCCTCCAAGCAGAAGGTCGCCGCCGGGTCCTCGAAGATCGACGGTCTCGACTCCGTGAAGATCGGCTACTTCGGCAACCTGACGCACGGCACCGCGCTGGTCGCCCGTCAGCAGGGCCTGTTCCAGAAGGAACTGGGCGCCACCAAGGCCGACTACGCGACCTTCAACGCCGGCCCCTCCGAGATCGAGGCGCTCAACTCGGGCTCCATCGACATCGGCTGGATCGGCCCCTCGCCGGCGATCAACGGCTACACCAAGTCCAACGGCAAGAGCCTGAGGATCATCGGCGGTTCGGCCTCCGGCGGTGTCAAGCTGGTCGTGAACCCGAAGAAGATCACGTCCCTGAAGGACGTCAAGGGCAAGAAGATCGCGACGCCCCAGCTGGGCAACACGCAGGACGTGGCGTTCCTCAACTGGATCGCGGACCAGGGCTGGAAGGTCGACGCACAGAGCGGCAAGGGTGACGTCACCGTCGTCCGTACGGACAACAAGATCACGCCGGACGCCTTCAAGGCCGGTTCCATCGACGGCGCGTGGGTGCCGGAGCCGACCGCGTCCAAGCTGGTCGCCGAGGGTGGCAAGGCGATCCTCGACGAGGCCTCGCTGTGGCCCGGCAAGAAGTTCGTGATCACGAACATCATCGTGCGCCAGCAGTTCCTCGCCCAGCACCCGAAGGCCGTCGAGGCCGTGCTGAAGGCCTCCGTCGAGGCCAACAAGTGGATCAACGCCAACCCGGACCAGGCGAAGGCGGCGGCCAACAAGCAGTTGGAGGCCGACTCCGGCAAGGCGCTCAAGCCGAAGGTCCTGGACCCGGCGTGGAAGTCGATCCAGTTCACCGACGACCCGCTGGCGGCGACCCTCAACACCGAGGCGGAGCACGCGGTCAAGGCCGGTCTGCTGGCGAAGCCCGACCTCAAGGGCATCTACGACCTGACGATCCTCAACAAGGTCCTCAAGGCCGAGGGTCAGCCCGCCGTCGACGCCGCCGGTCTCGGCACCAGCTGACGCACGTCCCGATCTGTTCCCAGGAGGTGACGACCATGGCCACGACCACGACGCTCGCCAAGGCCGACGAGTCCGTCGAATACGCGGCGCGCCTCGAGCACGTCTCGAAGTCCTTCGCGACACCCGGTGGGCAGCAGCTCGTCCTGGACGACATCAGCATCGATGTCGCGCCGGGCGAGTTCGTCACCCTCCTGGGAGCCTCGGGCTGCGGAAAGTCCACGCTGCTGAACCTGGTGGCGGGCCTTGACGCGCCCACCGCGGGCTCCATCACGACAGACGGGCGCCCCGCCCTGATGTTCCAGGAGCACGCCCTGTTCCCGTGGCTGACCGCGGGCAAGAACATCGAACTCGCCCTCAAGCTCAGGGGCGTTCCGAAGAGCGACCGCCGCGACAGGGCCGAGCACCTGCTCGAACTGGTCCGGCTGAAGGGCGCGCACGGCAAGCGCGTGCACGAACTGTCCGGCGGTATGCGCCAGCGCGCGGCACTGGCGCGGGCGCTCGCACAGGAGAGCAACCTGCTGCTGATGGACGAGCCGTTCTCCGCGCTCGACGCCATCACCCGGGACGTGCTGCACGACGAACTGACCCGGATCTGGGAGGAGACGGGCCTGTCCGTGCTGTTCGTCACGCACAACGTGCGCGAGGCGGTACGGCTCGCCCAGCGGGTCATCCTGCTGTCGTCCCGTCCTGGCCGCATCGCCCGCGAGTGGGCGGTCGGCATCCCGCAGCCGCGCCGGATCGAGGACGCCCCGGTGGCCGAACTGTCCCTTGAGATCACCGATGTACTGCGTGGGGAGATCCGCCGTCATGGCCAGCACTGAGACTTCCGCGGTCCAGGACGCCGGGAGCGTCGAGGCGGGTCTGGACGCGCTGGACACCGCGTCCGTCGGCCGGCCGACGCTTCGCCAGACCCTCGTCAACAAGATCATTCCGCCGGTCGTCGCGCTCGGCGTGGTGCTCGTCGCCTGGTACGTCCTGTACCCGATCGTCGACGACCCGACGAAGCTTCCCTCGCCCGGTGAGGTGGGCGCTGCCTTCAAGGACGCCTGGCTGAAGGGCGATCTGCTCGGCTACATCTGGACCAGCGTCTCGCGCGGTCTGCTGGGCTTCTTCTTCGCGCTGCTCATCGGCACCCCGCTGGGGCTGCTGGTGGCACGGGTGAGGTTCGTGCGCGCGGCGATCGGCCCGATCCTGTCCGGCCTGCAGTCGCTGCCGTCGGTGGCGTGGGTGCCGCCGGCCGTGATCTGGCTGGGTCTGAACAACTCGATGATGTACGCGGTGATCCTGCTCGGCGCGGTCCCCTCGATCGCCAACGGCCTGGTGTCCGGCGTCGACCAGGTGCCCCCGCTGTTCCTGCGGGCCGGCCGCACGATGGGCGCCACGGGCGTCAAGGGCATCTGGCACGTCGTCCTGCCGGCCGCGCTGCCCGGTTATGTGGCGGGCCTGAAGCAGGGCTGGGCCTTTTCCTGGCGCTCGCTGATGGCGGCGGAGATCATCGCCAGCTTCCCGGACCTCGGTGTGGGGCTCGGCCAGTTGCTGGAGAACGCGCGCACCGACAGCGACATGGCCATGGTGTTCGAGGCGATCATCCTGATCCTGTTCGTGGGCATCGCCATCGACCTGCTGATCTTCAGCCCGCTGGAGCGGTGGGTGCTGCGCAGCCGCGGCCTGCTGGTGAAGAGCTGAACGCCCGTGTACGACAAGCCGGTTCTCCTCGTCATCGCCCACGGCAGCCGCGATCCGCGGCACGCCGCGACGGTGCACGCCCTCGTCCGCCGGGTGCGCTCGCTGCGCCCCGGCGTACGGGTGGAGACCGGTTTCCTGGACTTCAACGTCCCGTCGGTGCACGGGGCGTTGGAGTCCCTGGCGGCCGAGGGCGTCCGTGACGTGGTGGCGCTCCCGCTGCTGCTGACCCGCGCCTTCCACGCGAAGGCGGACATCCCGGCGGTCCTGCGGGACGCGCCGGCGCGGCTGCGTATCCGCCAGGCGGAGGTGCTGGGCCCCTCACCGCTGCTGCTCGCCGCTCTGGAACGGCGGTTGTCCGAGGCCGGGTTGAGGCCTGCCGACAAGTCCTCGACCGGGGTCGTGCTGGCCTCGGCGGGGTCCACCGACCCGGAGGCGATCGCAGTGATCGCCGGCATCGCGCGGGAGTGGCGGCACACCGGTTGGTGCGCCGTGCGGCCCGCGTTCGCCTCCGCGTCCCTGCCCCGGACCGAGGACGCGGTACGGGAGCTGCGGGCGCTGGGCTGTTCGAAGGTCGCGGTCGCGCCGTACGTCCTCGCCCCCGGCTTCCTCCCGGACCGTATCGCCCGGGGCGCGGCGGACGCCGACGTCCTGGCCGATGTCCTCGGCCCGGCGCCGGAGGTCGCCCGGCTGCTGCTGAAGCGGTACGACGCGGCACGGGCACCCCGGCTGGCGGCCGTCGGCGCTTAGCGGGTCCTCCCCGTGCCGTCGTGCGCGGGGCACGGCGGCACAGGGAGTGCCGGGGCGAGGCTCGCCGGGTTCAGGGTGTCGTCGTCGCCGTCACCGTCGCCGAGGGTCCGGTTCCGGCCGCCGTCACCGCCGCGACGGTGACCGTGTACGAGGTACCGGGCCGCAGTCCGCCGATCACCCGGAACATGACCTTGCCGGAGGGCTGGGTGACCAGGACGTCCCGTCCGGTGACGTCGATCGGGTCGCGTCCGTCGGAGACGGTCACCCGGTAGCCGACGACCTTGGCGTCCCCGGTCGTGGTCGGCGGGGTCCAGGCGAGGGTGGCCGCCGTGGCCTCCGTACGCAGCTTGGGGCCGGTGGGCGCCGCGGCCAGCACCGTCGCCGCGGTGGGCGTCAGCGGCGCCGAGGCGAGGGACGGGGCGCTGCCGCCGTACGCGTTGGCCGCGGTGACCGTCACGGTGAACGGCCCGCCCACGGCCGGCAGCCCGGCGATGCGCAGCAGCGCCGTCCGCTTGAACTCGGCCGCGGACACGGTCTGCCGGCCGACCTGCCGGCCCGCCGCGTCGAAGGCCCGTGCCGTGTACGAGGTCACCGGGAAACCGCCGTCGACGAAGGTCGGGTTGAAGGTGACGTACAGGGCGTCCGCACCCGCGGTGCTGGTACCGACGCGGGTCGGCGCCTCGGGTACGGAGGGGGTGGCGACCCGGCGGCCGAGCAGGCCTCGGTAGGCGGGCTCGAGTCCCGCGCCGGTGAGGACGGACGCCGGGACGTCGGACAGGGCGCCCATGATGTGGTTTCCGGTGGTCACCAGCCCCTTGTTGTCACTGTCGGGTGTGCCCTCCTGCCACCAGTTGTCCTTGACGAGCGTCGGGTCGCTGTTGCCGAGCTTGTCGCGGTAGTCGGTGTGCCGGGAGGCGACGTTGGCGTAGGAAGCGTTGTAGAGGACGTTGCCCTCGACGGTCTCGTAGGTGCAGCCGTTGTCGGTGTAGACGCTCTTGCCGAGGCCCCACTGGTCGTGGATGACGTTTCCGGTGACGTTCTCGCCGTCGGTCATGGACGTGCCGGTGAGCCCCTGGGTGTAGACGCCGCCGCCGTCGTCGAGGGCCTGCATGTAGTCGAAGATCAGGTTGTTGCGGACGGTGTTGTCGTGGCTCGGGTTCGGCGTGGCGGGGTCGCCGATCTTGTCGGGCCAGCCGCCCCAGCCCAGGGAGACGGCGCTGTAGCCGACGTGGTCGATCTGGTTGTGGGCGATGGTGTCGCCCTGGGTGTAGCCGTTGAGGACGGCGACGCCGCCGTGGTACTCGCGGGGCAGGCCGTAGAGGTGGTTGTCCGTCACCTGGACGCCGGAGGCCGGGGTCTGGCCGTCCACTCCCCCGATCTCCAGTCCGTTGCCGGAGATGTCGGTGAAGACGCTGCCGCTGACGGACGCGTCCTTGCTTCCCGTGCCCAGGTCGAGTCCGGACGCGCCGAGGTGGGCGAAGACGTCGTCGGCGAAGCGGATGCGCTGCCCGTACGCGAAGGACACGTTGCCGGGCATCTTCGTCCAGGAGGCGAAGGGGCAGGTGCCGCCGGCGACGTACTGGCACAGTCCCTGGGTGGCCCAGCCCTTGTCACCGGTGATGGTGTAGCCGGCCTGGATCTCGGAGAAGCCCTCGGGCTGCGACGGCGTCAGCCAGGTCGCGTAGCTGAACTGGATGCCGCGGAAGGCGATGTCGTGCACCGGCGCGTCCGCCGTGCCGCGTCCGTCGACCAGTTTCTCGGCCGCTGCGGCCTCGACGTCGGCGCGGGCGAGGTTCTCACCTCTGCGGGGCAGGTAGTAAACGGTTCGCGTGCTCTGGTCGAGGTACCACTCGCCGGGCTGGTCGAGGAGTTCGAACGCGTTCTCGACGTAGGACGCCTTGCCGTTGTTGGTCAGGTGCCCCGGGCCGACCATGCTCACGGTGCGGCCGGGGATGGCGGGGAACTCGACGCGTTTGTTGGAGTTGTCCCAGCAGGGCTGGGCCATCGTGATGGTGGTGCCCTCGGCGGAGGCGATGCGGCAGCGCGGCTCGGTCCACTGGCCGAGCCCGTTGCGCTCGATGTTCCACAACGCCTCGCCGCTGGTGTAGACGAACTCGGCGTCGGAGGGGTGCTTCCAGTGGGCGATGGTGTCCGAGGAGGCGGTGTAGCCGGTCGCGGTCTGGGTGAGCGTGACCGGTACGGCCCCGCGGGCCCGTTGGGCGCGCACCCCGTCGACGTACAACTGCCGGGTGTCGGTGAGACCTTGGGGCGCACGGGCGGCCCACAGCCCCTCGCGGCCGCGGACCGGGTGCCAGCCGACGACCTGGCGGCCACCGCTGACGACACTCGCGCCGGTGCCCTGCCAGATCACCTGGTGGCCCCCGGAGCCGGAGTCCCGGGCGTCGAGGACCAGGGGCCCGGACTGGCGGTAGGTGCCGGAGGCGAGGTGGACGGTGAGGTCGGACCTCAGGTGGGCGGCCCGGGCGCGTACCAGGTCGCGGGCGTGTCGCAGGGTGCGCACCGGATGTCGTGCGCTGCCGTCGGCGTGGTCGTCGCCGACGGGTGAGACGTAGAGATCGGAGGTCGCGGCGGCCTGGGCCGGGGCCGTCAGGCCCGGGACGCCGAGGGCCAGTACGGCCGTGACCAGAGTGAGCAGGGCGGCTCTTCGGTGCGTGGGCATGTACCCCTCCCGTGGGATAAGCCGGTACCCAACGCCGGGAAAGGTAGGAGCATTTGGGTGCCCCAGTCAATGAACGGGACAGAAAACGACGTAACTCCGTCCCCTTTCTCAGGGATTCATCGGATCAGTCGAAGCGCAATGATCCCGTTCGCGTGCGCTTCAGCTCGAAGAAGTCCGGGTACGCGGCGAGGACCCGGAAGCTGTCGAAGAGTTCGGCGGCCCGTTCGCCCCGCGGAACGGCGCTGAGCACGGGCCCGAACCACACCGTGCCGTCGACATGGATGGTCGGCGTCCCCACATAGCCGCCCGACGCGGCCTCGGCCCCGGCTTCGTGGCTGCGGCGGACGGCCTCGTCGTACGACGGGTGGTGGGCGGCGGCGGCGAGATCGGCGGGCAGGCCCAGTTCGGCGAGGGACTCGGCGATCACCGTGTCGAAGTCCTCCACCCGGCGCTCGTGGATGCGGGTGCCGAAAGCGGTGTAGAGGTCGCGCAGGACCTTGTCCCCGTGTCGCTCGGCGCAGGCCACCGCGACCCGGACCGGGCCGACGGACCGGTCGACCAGGTCCCGGTACCAGTCGGGGAGTTCGTTGCCGAGGTTGTGCAGATCAAGGCTCATGACGTGGAAGCGGAGGTCGAGCGGGCGTTCACGCTCGACCTCCAGGAGCCAGCGGGAGGTGATCCAGGCGAAGGGGCAGGCGGGGTCGAACCAGAAGTCGACCCGGGTGGGAGAGGCGTTCGTCATGCGGTCGACGCTAGTCGTGGATTGGCCCAGTTTCCTGACCCAATCGCTCACTGTTTCCTTGACCCAATCAGGCTCGGGCGAGCTGCGGATCCCGTCCACTGGCGGCGAGGGCGCGGTCGAAGGCGGGGGCGTCGTCCGGCACCGGCACCGGGTCGGCGAAGCCGTCGTACTGGCGGTAGAGGTCGGCGTGCTCCTCGACCACGTGGAGGACGAACCGGGCCGCCTCGTCCGAGACGCGGAACTGCTGGCCGGTGGCGGTGGCGACGTCCCAGCCGTGGACGGCCATCTCCTTGACGACCATCGAGGCGATCTGCACGGCCGGCATCTTCGCCATGCCGAGGTCGATCTCGCCCTCCCACACCGCCGGGTCCTCCCAGGCGGCCACCGCCCGGTCCAGTTGGGCGGCGTAGGCGGCGGGCCAGTCGGGGTCGGCGGTGAAGTCGCGGTCGGTCAGCTTCCCGGGGAGCTGCTTGCGCAGGGCGCGGTGCTCCAGACCGTGGGAGGTGTAGAGGACCCAGTGGTTGACCAGGGCGCGGACGTCCCAGTCGGTGCAGTGGGTGGGCTCGTCGAGCCGGTCCGCGGGGACACCGCGTGCCACGCGGGCCGCCTCGGCGGCACATTCGCTCATGTACGCATGCAGGTGTTTCGGGTCGTCGTACGTCATGCGCACCAGGCTAGGAAGGGCCCGCTCAGGACTCTTGAACAAACGCGACAGCGTCGTCGGCCAGCCGCAGCAGTTCCCCGACCGGGAGGGAGCCGGGGGCCCGGCGCTCGCGGGCGAAGGTGTTGGCGAGGTGCTGCAGCAGGTCGTTGAGCGGGGTGGGGACGCCGTGCATGCGGCCCAGCAGGCCGATCTCGCCGTTGAGGTAGTCGGCCTCGACGGTGCCGGTGGCGCGGGCGAGGGACTGCCAGGTGGAGCCGCCGGTGCGCGGGGTGCCGGCGAGCGGGACCTGGTCCACCTTGCGGCCGCGCAGCGCCTGCTGCTCCTCGGCGCTGGCGTACGGGATCCCGGCGGCGTCCAGCACCGCCTCGCCCTCGGCGCGCACCCGTGCGCGCAGGTCCGCCGCGGCCTCGCTGCCGTCCTCGGGTCCGCTCACCGCCATGACGGTGTTGTTGAGGTTGGTCAGCAGCTTGGCGTACTGCCAGCGCGCCACGTCGGGCACGACCGGTGCCTCGAAGAACCGCGTCTTCTCCAGGTCGGCGGCGACCAGGCGGGCCGTCTCGTCGGTGCCCCGGGGGTAACGGCCGAGGTGGAGCATGCCGGTGAGCGGGCTGCCCGCGGCGGAGACGGAACCCGGTTCCAGGAAGGTCGCCGGCAGCCACACACAGACCCCGTACACGTCGCGGAAGACACGCAGGGCGAGCCGCTGCCCCTCCACGCCGTTCTGCGCGCACAGCAGCGGCAGCCGCTCGGCCGCCGTGCCGCCGCCCGCGACCGGCGCCGCGCCCCACGCCTGCAGGGCCGCCACGGTGTCCTGCACCTTGACGGCGAGGACGAGCACGTCGTCGGTCCGCAACTCGCCCAGTTCGCCGGGGCCTTCGACCGCGGGCAGCCGGTGGGTGTACCGCCCGTCCGGGACCGTCAGCCGCAGCCCGTCCGCGCGCAGCGCGGCGAGGTGTGCGCCCCGCGCGACCAGTACGACCTCGTGTCCGGCACCCGCCAGCCGCCCGCCGATCACACCGCCGACGGCCCCTGCTCCGATGATGATGTAGCGCATGGGACGAGCCTCGCACAGCCCGCCGGCCTTCGGGTCACCGAGTGCCACCTGCCGGACGGGAGTTGGCGGCGGGATCCGTGTCCGGAAACGCTTTCCGGCCGCGGCCTCGGTCCGCGCGGTCACTCCGCTGTGAGCTCGACCAGCTTCACGGCCGTGTTCCAGTTGCGGGTCGTGGCGATCAGGCCCTTGTTGAGGCGCGGCCTGGAAAGCAGTTCGGCCAGCTTGGAGCGGCCCAGTCCCTCCGGCACGTAGAGATACAGCTCGCGCTCGCCGAGCCGGAACTCCTCCGGCAACCACGCCTCCCGGTCGATCTCCGCGAACCGCGCGGGGTCGACGGGCGCGGAGAAGTACGTGACATGCAGCTGCTTGGCCTCCAGCTCGGCGGCCGGGAAGGGGCAGGCCTCGACGACGGCCGCGAGGTAGGCGTGGTCACGGACGATCACGTCGACAGGGAACCCGAAGTGTTCCTCGATCGCCTGGGCCAGTTCGGCGGCAAGGGACTCCTCGTCGCCGTGCCCGGAGGCGAAGACGGCCTGCCCGCTCTGCAGATGGGTGCGTACGCCCGCGTAGCCGAGGCCCTCCATCAGCTGCCGCAGCTCGGCCATCGGGAGCTTCTTCCTGCCACCCACGTTGATCCCGCGCAGCAGCGCCGCATACGTCGTCGTCATGGCGCACACCATAGGGCTGCCGACCGGGCACCGGCCCGCGACCCCGATGATCATCCCTGAGTCGCCCCGATAGGTGTAAGGGGCCGCGGTCCTCCCCAGCGGTGAGACGCCCAAATACGAGCGGATGATTTCGGACCGGCGCAGTTCACCGGGCAGCACGACGAGTTGCTCTTACACCGCCCATACCTTCGAAACGAAAGGTGGCGGCAGGGGGCTGCCACCGCGCACAAGGGGGCAGGCCCGTCATGGGGAACGGAGAAACGCGGGTGCGCGGCATGGCCGCCCGGGCCGGCGGCTGGAGCGCCCGTCATCGATGGGCCGCCGTCGGCATCTGGGTGCTGTTCGTCGTCCTGGCGATGGGGATCGGTTCCGCCGCGGGCCGGGTGAACCTGAAGGACAGCGACCAGCTGAAGGGCGAGACGCACACCGCCGCGAAGATCATCGATGACGCGGGGATCAAGGAGCCGGCGAGCGAGACGGTCCTGATCCAGGCGAGGGGCGGCGGGCTCAAGGCCACCGACGCCGAGTTCAGGACGGCCGTCGGGGCCGTCGTCGAGGCCGTCGACGGGACCGGCGCGGTCACGGACGTGAAGTCGCCGTACACCACGCACACGATCTCCAAGGACGGGCGCAGCGCGCTGGTGCAGTTCGACATGCGCGGCGCGTCCGACACCGCGTCGAAGCGGGTGGAGCCCGTACTGAAGGCCGTCGCCGGTGTGCAGAACGAGCACCGGAGCACGCTGCGGATCGAGGAGATCGGCGGCGCGAGCATGCGGAAGACGTTCGACGACGCGTTCGGCGACGACTTCAAGCAGGCCGAGTACTCCGCGGTTCCGGTGGCCCTGGGCATCCTGCTCATCGCCTTCGGGGCGCTGGTGGCCGCGCTGCTGCCGGTCGCGCTCGCGATCACCGCGATCATGGCGACGATGGGGCTGGTCGGCGTCGTCAGCCATGTCCAGCCGATGACCGACACCGCCAACTCGGTGATGCTGCTGGTCGGTCTCGCCGTGGGGGTCGACTACTGCCTGTTCTATCTGCGTCGCGAGCGCGAGGAGCGGGCCGCGGGGCGCGACGCCCAGACGGCGCTGCGGGTCGCCGCCGCCACCAGTGGCCGCGCGATCATCGTCTCGGGCATCACGGTGTGCGTGGCGATGGCGGGCATGCTGTTCACCGGGCTCGCCACGTTCGAGGGCATGGGCCTGGCCTCGCTGATGGTCGTCGCGGTCGCCATGGTCGGCTCGGTGACCGTGCTGCCCGCGCTGCTGTCGCTGCTGGGCGAGCGGGTCGAGAAGGGCAGGGTGCCGTTCCTGCGCCGGGTCATGGAGCGCCGCGCCGCCCGCACGGGCGGGGAGAGCCGGCTCTGGGGTGCGGTCCTGAAGGGCGTCCTCGCCCGGCCGCTGGTGTCGGTGGTGGTCGCGGCCGGCGCGCTGCTCGCCGTGGCGGCACCGGCGCTCGGCATGAAGACGCAGAACCTCACCCTGGACCAGGAGTTCGGGAAGTCGCTGCCGATCGTGCAGACGTACAACCGCGTCAACGACGCCTTCCCGGGCGGCTCGGAGCCGGCCGAGGTGGTCGTCAGGGCGAAGGACATCAACGCGCCCGAGGTGAAGTCCGCGCTGGCCGACTTCAGGGCGCTGGCGGTCAGTTCGGGTGCCTCGCGCGGCCCGGTCCAGATCACGCTGCACGACGCGCAGAACGTCGCCTACGTGTACGTCCCGCTGGTCGGCGGCTCGGATCTGGACAAGGCGGGGGCCAGCCTGGAGAAGCTGCGCGACGAGGTGCGGCCCGCCACGCTGGGCAAGGTGGCCGGACTCCAGGCGCCGATCACCGGGCAGGTGGCGGGGTCGCACGACTTCAACGACCAACTGGGCGGCGCGGTCGTCCCGGTCTTCGTGTTCGTCGTGGTCTTCGCCTTCGCCCTGATGCTGCTGTCGTTCCGCTCGCTGACGATCGCGGTCACCTCGATCGTGCTCAACCTGCTGTCGGTGGGCGCCGCGTACGGCATCCTCGTCGCCGTCTTCCAGCACGGCTGGGGCGCCTCCCTGGTGGGGGCGCAGGGCGTCGGCGCGATCATCACCTGGCTGCCGCTGTTCCTGTTCGTGATCCTGTTCGGCCTGTCGATGGACTACCACGTGTTCGTGGTCTCACGGATCCGCGAAGCGCATCTGCGGGGCCGCAGCACGCGGGACGCGATCCGGCACGGAGTGGTCACCACGGCCGGTGTGGTCACCAGCGCCGCGGTCATCATGGTCGCCGTGTTCGCGATCTTCGGCACGCTGTCGATGCAGTCCATGAAGCAGATGGGCGTGGGTCTCGCGGCCGCGGTGCTCATCGACGCGACGATCATCCGGGGTGTGCTGCTCCCCGCGGTGATGGCCCTGCTCGGCGAGCGCAACTGGTACCTGCCCAAGTGGCTCAGCCGCCTGCCCGACTTCACGCACGACGAGTCGCCGGAGGTCGCCGCCCGCTCCACGCCGGAACGCGGTGAGCGACTGACCGTCTGACCGCCCGTAGACAGAGGGCCCGTTGGTATCCCGGGGGAACCAGCGGGCCCTCGATCATGCCTGCCGCCCCGGCAGTTCGGCCTCGATGACGGGGCGGGGTGTGTCTACCTCGTCAGCGCTTCGTGCAGCCGCAGCCACCGGCTGGGGTGCACCTCCCCCACGAGCACCCGGGGCTCCAGCCCGGCGGCACGGAAGGCGGCGTCCACGCGCCGCCTGGGATGGGCCCGCCGCAGCGAGGCGTGCAACGAGCCCCCGACGCCCGAGAACCCCAGCTCGACCAGGCGCCGCCAGCTGTCCCGCGCGGCCGGTTCGAGCAGCGGGGTGCGGCGCCGTTCGATCCGTACGACCCCGGCGTCGACGCGCGGCACGGGACGGAACCGCGTCCGCGCGACCCGCCCGGCCAGGCGCCACTCGTAGCGCGGCCAGCTGCGGACCGTGAGGAGCGTCCAATTGCCGTAGTCCCCGGTGCGTTTGCGGGCGTACTCGAGCTGGGTGAGCAGGGTGGCGTCGGTGAGGGCCGGTGCTCGCAGGCACCAGTCGACGATGGCGGCGGTGCGGGAGAAGGGCACGTTGCCGGCGACCGAGAAGGGGGTGCCGGGCGCTCGGGCGGCGAGGAAGTCGCCCCCGACGACCCGTACGCGGGGTGTGTCCGCGAACCGGTCGTGCAGCACGGGCAGGAGCCGTCGGTCGATCTCGTAGGCATGAAGCTCACGGCAGCGCGGGGCGAGCTGCTCGGTCAACGCGCCCTTTCCGGCGCCTACTTCGAGCAGCAGGGGGACGTCTCGGCCGTGCGGTACAGCGATCTGGGCGAGGTGTTCGGCGACGGCGCGGTCGGCGAGGAAGTTCTGCGAGAGCGCGCGGGACGTACGGGTGGGGCGGGCCATGGCCTGCGGTCCTTGTCTTCCGTGAACGGTGAGAAGGGCAGCCGAAGGCCCTGACCGGAAGACAGAGGAGGGGAAACAGGCGCGAAGGGATCAGCGGGCGTGGCTTCCCGTACCGGTCAGGGCACCGGGACCACGACGCATCCGGACGGAGTGCGTGTGATCCCGGCCGTGACCGGTGTTGATGATCGCGTTGTTCGCTGCCACGAACGGAAAACTAGGTCTGTTCCGCGACCGCGGGCAACCGGTTTTCCCGTCGGAGGGCCTGCGCACACGGTCCGACCTGTGCGGATGCGAGACTGGCCGCGAAAAGGCCGAGGGCGAGAACCGACGCCGTCACGACGACGGACACGGAGGCGGGCGATGGACGAGGCGACGGCGCGGGACGTACTCGCCGCGGCGGGGTTGCCGTCCGGGGAGGCGCGGTTGCTCGCCCTGGGGGAGAACGCGGTGTTCGCCGCCGGTGACCTGGTGGTCAAGGTGGGGCGCGACGCCGAGTTGCTGGAGCGGGCGCGGCGGGAACTGGACATCGCGCTGTGGCTGGCCGAGGCAGGGGTTTCGGCCGTGCGGGCGGCGGAGCCCGAGCCGGCGCTGGTGGAGGGGCATCCGGTGACCGTGTGGCATCGTCTGCCCGACCCGGTGCGGGAGGCCGAGCCGCGGGATCTGGCCGAACTGCTCCGGGTCGTGCACGCACTGCCCTCCCCCTCCTTCCCGCTGCCGCCCCGGGAGTTGCTGGGTGGGGTGGAGCGCTGGCTGCGGCTGGCCGGGGACGCGATCGATCCGGCGGACGCGGCGTATCTGCGGGAGCGGCGGGACGGGTTCGCGGCGGCCGCGGCCGCGTTGACGCCACGCCTGACGCCGGGACCGATCCATGGGGACGCCCTGCCCCGGAACGTGTACGTCGGGCCCGACGGGCCGGTGCTGGTCGACCTGGAGACCTTCTCGGTGGACCTGCGGGAGCACGATCTGGTGGTGATGGCCCTGTCCCGGGATCGCTACGGGTTGCCCGGGGCGGCCTATGACGGGTTCGTGTCGGCGTACGGGTGGGACGTGCGGGAGTGGGAGGGGTGCTCGGTGCTGCGCGGGGCCCGGGAGACGGCCAGTTGTGCGTGGGTGGCCCAGCACGCGCCGAGCAATCCGAAGGCGCTGGCGGAGTTCGAGCGGCGGGTGGCGTCACTGCGGGACGGGGACGAGTCGGTGCGATGGTATTCGTTCTGAGCGCGTGACGGGTCCGCGGGCGCTGAAGCGGGTGATCGGCCCCGTGTCCGCCCGACGGGTGGTCACACCGGCCTGTTCACACCGGCTCGTCCGTCAGTTCCCGCAGGGGCCAGGTGCCGTCGACGACGGCGGTCGCGTCGCCCTTGCGGCGCAGGAAGCTCTGGAAGTCCGCCGCCCACTCCGCGTACCACGCGATCTGGCGGCGGTGCAGTTCCGCCGGGCCGAGGGCCGCGATCTTGGGGTGGCGGTCGGCTATGGCGCAGGCCAGGCCGGCCGCGGCGAGGGCGTCGGCGGAGGCGTTGTGGGCGGCGTCGAGCGTGACACCGTACTCCGTGCAGACCGCTTCGAGGTTGCGTTTGCCGCGGCGGTAGCGATCCACCCAGCGGTCGATGGTGTACGGGTCGATGACGGGGGCCGGGTCGATGCCGCCCAGCCGGTCACGCAGCGACGGCAGGCGGTGGCGGCGCAGCTCGGCGGAGAGCAGGCTCAGGTCGAAGGCCGCGTTGTAGGCGACGACCGGTACGCCCGTCTTCCAGTAGGCCGTGAGGACGTCCGCGATGGCGTCCGCGACCTGGTCCGCCGGGCGGCCCTCGGTCGCCGCGCGCTCATTGCTGATCCCGTGGACGGCGACCGCGTCCGCCGGGATCTCCACGCCCGGGTCCGCCAGCCATTCCTGGCGCCCCAGCGGCTGACCGCCCCTCACCTCGATCACGGCCCCCGTGACGATGCGCGCCTCGCGCGGATCAGTCCCGGTCGTCTCCAGGTCGAAGCCGATCAGCAGCTCCCGGTGCCAGGCCATGCGGCGGCCCCCCTTCTTGGTGGTGCTTCCCCCAGTGGTCCCCACCTTCCCATGGGCCACTGACAATCAGAGGACCGCATTCCGTTTGAACGGCCGGGCCAGTTCAGGACACCGGGCGCGAATCCGCCCAGGTCGTCTCGAACTCCTCGCGGTATGTCGGGAAGAGACCGCTTTCGACACCCTTGTCCATGTCGTCCGGCTTGACCACTCGGCCTCCGTTGCGCAGCACGAGCACCGGCGCCTCCATGCCCCGCGAGCGCCGCAGATACGACTGCACGACGGCGACACCGTCCGAGCCGTCGCCGTCGACGAGGTAGGCGGTGAAGCGCGGTGTCTCGTCGTACACCTGGATCTCGAAGGCCCCGGGGTCGCGCAGCCGGGAGCGCACGCGGCGCATGTGCAGGATGTTCATCTCGACGGCGCGGCTCAACTCGCCCCGCTTCATGCCCAGTTCGCGCTCGCGTCGCTTGACCGAGCTGGAGGCCGGGTTCAGGAACAGCAGCCGGACCCGGCAGCCTGCCTCGGCGAGGCGCACCAGGCGGCGCCCGGAGAAGTTCTGCACGAGCAGGTTGAGGCCGATGCCGACGGCGTCCAGGCGGCGGGCGCCGCCGAAGATGTCCTCGGCGGGGAACTGGCGCAGCAGCCGCACCCGGTCGGGGTGGACCGCGACGACGTCCGCGTACCGGTCGCCGACCAGGTCCTCCACGGCGTCCACGGGCAGCCGGCGGGCCGAGGGCACGTCGCCGCCGGTGCCGAGCATGTCCAGCAGCCTGGCCGAGGCCCGTTCGGCCTGGTTCAGGACGGCCTCGGACAGGGCCCGGTTGCGGGAGACGACGTTACGGGTCACCTCCAGCTCGTCCAGGGCGAGTTCGACGTCCCGGCGGTCGTCTATGTACGGCTCGAAGCACGGCCAGTGCTGCACCATGAGCTCGCGCAGCTGGGGCAGGGTGAGGAAGCTGAGCACGTTGTCGTCGGCCGGGTCGAGCAAGTAGCCCTTGCGGCGGCTGACTTCGCGTACGGCGACCGCCCGCTGCACCCACTCCTGGCCGGCCGGTCCGGCCGCGGCGATCACCCACTCGTCCCCGTGGACGGGTTCGTAGACGGGGCGCAGCACAGCGGCGACGACCGCGCGCAGCCGCTGTTCGACGAGGTTCAGCCATATGTAGGCCCGGCCGGCCCGCTGGGCGCGCGTACGCACCTCCCGCCAGGCGTCGGCGTCCCAGTCCAGCTCCGGCCCGATGGAACTGGTCTCCATGGGCCTGGCCAGGGACACCGTGCCGGGCGGGACGTCTGCGGAGTTCCCCTCGTGACCCTCGTCACCAGGGGGCAGCTCCAGCCCTCCCGCGCCCACCCGCGTACCGCCTTCCGCTCCCCCGAGCACCTCGGGACGCCAGGCCCCACTCAACGATCAAGGAAGGGTACTCCGGGAGCGGTCGGCGGTGCAGCCGGATGGACAGGTCGATTCCCAACCGCGTCAGTGCCACTGCCCGTTCTGACCGGCGAGGCCCGCCGGAGTGAGCGGATTCATGGCGGTCACGTCGCGCGGGGCGATGGAGAAGCCCTGCCAGTGGACCGGCATGGGCTGCTGGTCCTCGTCCCGTGCGATGTGGTGGAAGCCGACGTTCACCCAGACGATCGGGTGGGTCAGGGTCTGCCCGTCCACCCAGGTGTCGACGGAGGTGCCGTGGCCGGTACCGCAGTCCAGCGGGTTACCGCTGGCGTACTGCTCGCACGGGTTGTACTCGGTGAAGTACACGTCGTGCTGCGTGAAGCTGCGTCCCGGGTACCTGGCGCTCGGGCCCTGGACGATCTCGTACGAGCGTGGGTGCCCGTCCTTGTTCTTGCCGGCCGTGCTGACCACCCGCCACCAGCGCATGTCCTGGGCGTCGCCGGCCAGTTCCCTGGTCACCCTGGTGAGCGTCGTCCTGTTGGTCGGCGCCTGCTGTCCCTGGGCCGGGGGGCTGACGACCGAGTCGTACTGTTCGACATCGGCCTTGGCGGAGCCGTCGAGACCGAAGTCGAGCCGCCAGAAGATGTTGTGGCTGTGGCTGGTGGCGTACGCCTTGGCGCCCTTGCCGAGGGGCCAGCCCCGGCCGTCGCCCGCGTCGTAGTCGGCGGGTGAGAGGCTGCCGGTCGCGCCGGCGTCCATGCTGATCGTGCCGTCGTCCTGGAAGCGCCACTCGGTGATGTACTCGTACCAGCCGACCTTGTTGACGGTGTAGAGCAGCAGGTCCTTGCCCTGCGCCTGGTAGGTCTTGCCGTCCGTGTCGGACAGTAGGTGGTAGGCGTGGCCGCGGGAGCGGGTGGTGGTGCACAGGCCCTTGACGTTCGGGGAGTCCGAGTAGAACGGCGCGGGGACCTTGACCGTCCTGATGGTGCCGCCGGGGCATTCGGCGGGCGTGAGGTTCAGCAGACCGTCGCCGAAGCTGTAGTCCGTGATGTCGTTGTACTCGACGCTGCCGTCGTCGTAGGGCACGTCGATCTGGGCGAGCCTGGCAGTGTTGAGCACCTTGATCGGTTTGGTCTCGCCCGGCGGCTGGTAGGAGACGTCGTCCAGGACGACCCCGGACCGGCTCTCGAAGCGCCAGCACATGCGCCAGGTCGTACCGGTGGAGAGCTTCTGCTCGATCTGGTAGGCCGCGCTGCACCGGGGGGCGACGGCCGGGGCGGCCGCGGCCTCGTGGTCGGCGAAGGCGGGGGCGGACGCCGTGCCGCCGAGGGCGAGTCCGACCGCGAGCGGGCCCACCACGACCCGTCTGCTCAGCGCCCCCAGGCGGGCACGGCTGTCTCTGTTGACGCGCATGACGAAAGGGCTCCCTTACCGGAGATGCGGGTGTGAGAGGGGGACTGCGGGCCGGCTCAGCCGAGCCTGACGACCTTGCGGGCGCTCAGGTCGATCACGAAGTCCCGGGCGTCGATCCAGGCACCGTTCTTGACCTTCGGGAACAGCCGGGTGCAGCGGTGCTCGCCGCACTGGGCGAGCGCGGCCGGCCGGATGCCCGGGACGGCCCGGAAGACCATGCTGGTGAGCGTCAGCTGGTCCGGGGAGGTGAGGGCCTTGCCGGTGGCGTCCTTGTAGTCGGCCCTCAGGCCCGCGCCGAGCGGGTCGGCGATCAGCAGCCGGGCGGCCTCGGTCTGCTCGGCGATGCTCAGCGGCGGCTGGACGCCGTGCCGGGTGCTGGTCCTGTCGACCTTTCCGGTGTCCAGGTTCACGGTCCGGGTGACGACGGCGTCGTCGCGGTAGTCGTAGAACGTCACGTCCGCGCGCCGTGGCGCGGTCGGGCCGTCCGGCCTGCCGGTGTCGGGCTCGGCCAGCTCGACGGTGAGGCGCTCGGGTCCGCGGGCGCCGCGGACGTTCTCGGCGGAGACGAGCGGCTGCCCGCTCAGCGCGATCTTCTCGGCCCTTTTGGTCTCGTCGTCGGTCAGCGGGTCGAGGCCCTTGCCCCTCGTCCCCTCCGCCGGGGCGGCCTGGACGACGCCCACTGCGGGCGTGTCTTGCGCCTGGGCCGCCTGCCGGGCCGTCCGCCCACCCCCGGTCCCTCCCGACTCCTCGGCCCCCGCGGTCCCCGGCAGGGTGATCCCGACCATCACAGCGGTCCCGGCGACCGCCACAGCCGCACCGGCCACCATCTTGCCCAGGTGGCGATGCACTATCTTGCGCACATTTCCCCCCTACTCCCCCTGCGGCCACGGGAGTATTCGCCTGCCCCACTGGTAAGACCTGAGAGGGGCATACCGCGTATGCACTGGTCGGTCGGTAAGAGGGACGTAAGTCATAGGTGGTTCCATCACTTTCGGGGACACTCGACGCCAAGGCGCCCACAGGGGCGCTCTGCACCTGAAAGAGTCGTATCCATGCAGGTCTGGCCTGGCGAGGCGTATCCGCTCGGTGCCACGTACGACGGCGCCGGCACCAACTTCGCGGTCTTCACGGAGGCCGCGGACCGAGTAGAGCTGTGTCTGCTGCACGACGACGGCTCGGAGACGGCGGTGGAACTGCGCGAGAGCGACGCGTTCGTCCGGCACGCGTACGTGCCGGGAGTCATGCCGGGACAGCGGTACGGCTTCCGGGTGCACGGGCCGTACGACCCCGGGCGCGGTCTGCGCTGCAACTCGGCGAAGCTGCTGCTCGACCCGTACGCGCGTGCGATCAGCGGTTCGATCCGCTGGGGCGAGGAGGTGTACGGCTACCACTTCGACGCGCCCGAGGAGCGCAACGACCTGGACTCGGCGCCGCACACGATGACGTCGGTCGTGGTCAACCCGTACTTCGACTGGGGTGACGACCGCCGGCCGCGGCGCGGCTACCACGAGACGGTGATCTACGAGGCCCATGTGAAGGGCCTGACCATGCGGCACCCGGGGCTGCCGGAGGAGCTGCGCGGCACCTACGCGGCGCTCGCGCACCCGGCGATCATCGAGCACCTGGTGGAGCTGGGCGTCACCACGCTGGAGCTGATGCCGGTCCACCAGTTCGTCAACGACCACCGGCTGGTCGACATGGGCCTGAACAACTACTGGGGCTACAACACGATCGGCTTCTTCGCCCCGCACAACGCCTACGCCTCCTGGGGCGACCGCGGCCAGCAGGTCCTGGAGTTCAAGTCGGCGGTCCGGGCGCTGCACGAGGCGGGCATCGAGGTCATCCTGGACGTGGTCTACAACCACACGGCCGAGGGCAACCATCTGGGCCCGACGCTGTCCTTCAAGGGCATCGACAACCCGCAGTACTACCGGCTCACGGACGATCCCCGCTACTACATGGACACGACGGGGACCGGGAACTCCCTGCTCATGCGGTCTCCGCACGTGCTGCAGCTGATCATGGACTCGCTGCGGTACTGGGTCACCGAGATGCACGTCGACGGGTTCCGCTTCGACCTCGCGGCGACGCTGGCCCGGCAGTTCCACGAGGTGGACCGGCTGTCGTCGTTCTTCGACCTGGTGCAGCAGGACCCGGTGGTCTCGCAGGTGAAGCTGATCGCCGAGCCGTGGGACGTCGGCGAGGGCGGCTACCAGGTGGGCAACTTCCCGCCGCTGTGGACCGAGTGGAACGGCAAGTACCGCGACACGGTACGGGACCTGTGGAGGGGCGAACAGCGCGCGCTCGCCGAGTTCGCCTCCCGGCTGACCGGCTCCTCGGACCTCTACCAGGACGACGGGCGGCGCCCGCTGGCCTCCATCAACTTCGTCACCTGTCACGACGGCTTCACCCTGCACGACCTGGTCTCCTACAACGACAAGCACAACCGGGCCAACGGCGAGGACAACCGGGACGGCGAGAGCCACAACCGGTCCTGGAACTGCGGGGCCGAGGGCGAGACCGACGACCCGGCGGTGCTGGAGCTGCGGGCCCGCCAGATGCGCAACTTCATCGCCACGCTGATGCTGTCCCAGGGTGTGCCGATGATCAGCCACGGCGACGAGGTCGCACGCACCCAGCAGGGCAACAACAACGCCTACTGCCAGGACAACGAGCTGTCCTGGGTGAAGTGGCCGGAGGAGGGCTCCGAAGGGCTCGACAGCCGGCTGCTGGCCTTCACGCGCGCGATGGTGTGGCTGCGCAAGGACCACCCCGTGCTGCGCAGGCGGCGCTTCTTCCACGGGCGGCCGGTGGAGGGCACGCACGACGCGCTGTCGGACATCGCCTGGTTCACTCCGGAGGGACAGGAGATGACCCAGCGGGACTGGGACTCGGCGCGGGCCTCGGCGCTGACCGTGTTCCTCAACGGCAACGCGATCTCCGAGCCGGGCGCGCGCGGGGAGCGGATCACCGACGACTCGTTCCTGCTGATGTTCAACGCCTCGCCCGAGACGCTGGACTTCGTGGTGCCGGTCGATCACGGCCGGCAGTGGCAGGTGGTGGTCGACACCGCACGGCCGGACGGAGTACCGCCCGACACGGGCCCGAAGGTGCAGGCCGGCGACCGGCTGACCCTGGTGGACCGGAGCCTGACGGTGCTGCAGCGGCCGGTCTGACCCGGTCGGCACGCACGCGTGGCGGGTGCGATGACACGAAAGGCGGCGGGGCGGGTACGTAGCTCTGCATGACATCTGAGCGATCCCACCCCGTGGTGCCCACGGCCACCTACCGGCTGCAGCTGCAGCCCGAGTTCCCGTTCCCGGCCGCGGCGGCGGCCGTGCCGTACCTGGCCTCGCTCGGTGTCTCGCACCTGCACCTGTCCCCGGTCCTGGAGGCCGTGCCGGGGTCCGCGCACGGCTACGACGTCGTCGACCACACGCGCGTGCGGGAGGAGCTCGGGGGTGAGGAGGGCTTGCGCGCGCTGGCGCGCACGGCGCGCAAGCACGGGCTCGGGCTGGTCGTGGACATCGTGCCGAACCACATGGCGATGGCCCCGCGCCACAACCACGCCCTGTGGGAGGTGCTGCGGGAGGGCCCGAAGTCACCGTACGCGCGCTGGTTCGACATCGACTGGGAGGCGCAGGACGGCCAGGTGCTGCTGCCGGTGCTCGGCGGCCCGCTCGGCTCGGTCCTCGACGAGCTGCGCGTCGACGGCGACGTGCTGCGCTACCACGACCATGTGTTTCCGCTCCGCGAGGGCACCGCGCGGCTGCCGCTGCCGCAGCTCCTGGACGCGCAGTGGTACCGCCCCGGGTGGTGGCGGCTGGCCCGGACCGAGTTGAACTACCGGCGTTTCTTCAGCATCTCGGAGCTGATCGGCGTGCGGGTGGAGGACCCGGAGGTCTTCGAGGCCACGCACGGCAAGATCCTCCAGCTGCTGCACGAGGGCGTCGTCGACGGGCTGCGCGTGGACCACCCGGACGGGCTCGCCGACCCCGACGGCTACCTGGACCGGCTGCACGAGGCGACCGGCGGGCGCTGGACGGTGGTGGAGAAGATCCTCGCGGACGGCGAGCCCCTCCCTGCCTCCTGGCCCGTCGCGGGCACCACCGGCTACGACGCCCTGCGGCACGTCGACGGGCTCTTCACCGACCCGGCGGGCTGCGGGGAACTGCTGGGCCAGTACCGGCGGTTCGCGGCCCCGCAGACGGACCGGGGCGGGGACTGGGCGGCGACCGTGCGGCGGGCCGCGTACAAGGTCCTCACGCACGAGCTGGCCACCGAGGTCGACCGGCTGACCCGGGTCGCGAGCAGGCTGTGCGCCACCTCGCCAGACCCCGGGCTGCGCGACCGCGCCCCCTGGGCCCTGCGCACGGCCCTGAGGGAACTCCTGGTGCGGATGGAGGTCTACCGGCCCTACGCCTCCGGTGACGCCGCCCTGGTGGTCACCGAGGAGGCCGCCGCCGAGGCCCGGCTCGCGTTCGTCGTCCCGGAGGAGGCCGGCGCGGTCGACGTCGTACGCGACCTGGTGCTGGGCCGGGGCGGTGACGGCCCCGAGCACGTGGAGTTCCGCACCCGGTTCGCACAGACGTCGTCGGCGCTGCGCGCCAAGTCCGTGGAGGACACGGCGTTCTACCGGTATGTGCCGCTGCTGTCGGCGAACGAGGTGGGCGGCAACCCGGGCAGCCCGGCCGTCACGCCCGAGGAGTTCCACGCGTACTGCGCGCGCGTGCAGCGCGACTGGCCGGCCACCGGGACGGTCGTCTCCACCCACGACACCAAGCGCAGCGCCGATGTACGGGCGGCCCTGGAGGTGCTCACCGAGTGCCCCGGGCGCTGGGCGGACGTGCTGGCGGAGGTGACCCGTACCGGCGAGGGCGTGCCGGACGCGCAGCTGGCCTGGGCGGCCTGGCAGACGGTGTTCGGGCTCGGTCCGGCGGACGCGGGACGCGTGCGGGAGGCGCTGCTGAAGCACGTGCGGGAGGCGGGGCTCTTCACGAGCTGGACCGAACAGGAACCGGCCTACGAGGAGGCGGTGGCGGCCTTCGTGGCGGCGGGGCCGTGCGGGGCGCCGGGCGAGCACGTCACCGCCCTGCGCCGCGCCCTGGAACCGCACGTCCGGGCCAACGTGCTGGGGACGGCCCTGGTGCACCTGACGATGCCGGGCGTGCCGGACGTGTACCAGGGCACGGAGGCCGAGTACCTGGCCCTCGTCGACCCGGACAACCGGCGTCCGGTGCCCTTCCCACCCGACGATCCGGGCGACAAGGGCGCGCTCACGGCGGCCGCCCTGCGGCTGCGGGCGCGGCGGCCCGGTGCCTTCGGGGAGGCGGCGACGTACGCGCCGCTGACCGCCGAGGGGCCCGCCGCGGACCACTGCGTGGCGTTCGCACGGTCCGGGGAGGTCGTCACGGCGGTGACGCGTCTGTCGCTGCGGCTCGCCGAGGCGGGCGGCTGGCGGGACACGGTCCTGCCCCTGCCCCCGGGGCGCTGGTCCGACGTCCTGGCCCCGGAACGCGCGTTCACGGGGCACGCGCGCGTGGCGGAGCTGTTCGCGTCGGCGCCGGTGGCGCTGCTCGAGCGGGCCGACGCCGGCTGACCGAGCGGTGAGCCGTCCGTCCGGTGGATGCGGACGCGCCGGGCGGCGAATGCTTCCGGGCGCCCCCGGGAGGCTCCCCCGAGGCCACCTTGACAGGTGACGGAGACCGTGGGGTACTGCGGATTGCGAAGCCGGGCGGACGTGACGGGGGTGAGTCTCCTGCCGCAGCTGCGCTACCCCACCGTGGCACAACTCCTCTCGTCCGCAGGAGCCTTGGCCGCGCACCGGCCCGCCCTGTGCACGCTGAGACAGGTCGGCGTCTCGCGGGCCGGGCGGCCCCTGCACCTGCTGTCGGTGGGCCATGCCGGTCGGGCCGTGCTCGTCGTCGCCGGCGCCCACGCCAACGAGCCCGCCGGCGGCTCCACCCTCCTCGCTCTTGCCGAACGGGTCGTAGGGGAACGGGAGTTGCGTACCGACACCTCCTGGCACTTCCTGCTGTGCGCCGACCCGGACGGCGCGAGCCTGCATGTCACCCCGGCGCCGCGCAGCCTGCTCGACTACCACCTCGGTTTCTTCCGGCCGGCCGCCGAGGAGCAGCCGGAGTGGTCGCCGGCGGTGCTGCCGCCGCACCGCCTGCCGCCCGAGACACGGGCGTTGACGGCGGTCATCGACGAACTGCGGCCCTACCTCCAGGTGACCCTGCACGGGACGGACCTGGGTGGCAGCTGGGTACAGCTGACGAAGGACATACCGGGGCTCGCCGAGCCGTTCGCGAAGTCCGCGGCGCAGCTGCACATCCCGGTGGAGACGGGCGCCTCGGACGCCGCGGGCTGGTCCGCCTCCGGGCCCGGGGTCCATGTGATGCCGTCGCCCGACGCGGGGGCCGCGTACCCGAGCATGCCGGACGACGCGCGGCAGAGCACCTGGTACCGCACCCACCGCCACGGCGGCCTCACGGCGGTCGTCGAGGTGCCGATGTGGGCGAGCGACCTGGTGGACGACCCGGCGCCGCATCCGGCGCCCGCCGCGGCGATCCGCCGGCTGGCGCGGCGGCTGCTGCGGGACGGGCTGGAGGTGGAGCGGGTGCTCAGTGACGCGCTGCCGCGCCTGGAAGGTGTCGACGGGCCGATGCTGCGAGCCGCGAGGTGGGCGCTGGAGCTGGTCCCGGGGCTGGCGGCGGACTGGATGCACACACCGCCCGCCGACGACACGATGGCGTACGTCGGCAGCGTGGACGCGTTCGGGCGGCGGCTGCCGCTGCGGGCGGCGGCGATGCTGCTGCGGGTCCTGAAGGAGACCGACGACCGTGCGGCCCCGCACCTGGAACGCCTCGTGGCGACCTGGAGCGAGGCCTTCGCCGAACGCTTCCGCGCCCGCTGGGTGCCGCTGGAGCACCAGGTCGAGCACCAGTCCCGCACGGTCGTGGCCGCGGCCCTGCACGCCCGCGACCAGGCGGAATAGGGACCGTCCCGCCCCTCACCCGTCGAGTGCGAACACCTCCCCCGTGCGGGCCCCCATGGCGCACGTGTTGGCGAAGGTATGGGTGTACGCGACCTCCCGTCCGCTCCACTGGCCGCGCGCCTGCACGGTGACCGGGGCGTAGAGCATCGGGCACATGACGTCCTTGGCCGGCAGGGAGCCGATGTCGCCGTCCACCGCCGCCAGCTCGGCACACGCCTCGGTGGCGTGCGTGTGCCCCATGGGCGGGTCGCACATCAGCAGGGTGCCGCGGGTGTCGCTGGAGCGGGCGTCGCCCCTGGTGACGGTGAGGTAGAGCCAGTTGTCCGGGAGCAACTGGCGGGGCGCCGCCTGCGCCGGAATCGCCGCGGCGAGGAGCAGCGCGGCCGCCAGGAGCCCGCCGCGCGCCGCCTGCGTTGTGGTGCTGATCGTCATTCCAGATGCATCGGCACGGCGGCCCCGGAACCCCAGCCCGACTCACCCGAACGAGAGCACGCGGGCGCGTACCGCTCGGCCAGTTCGAACGCGTGCAGCACGACCCGTGACTGGTACTCGACCTGGCGGGCGACGGGGATCCAGCGCGCCCCGCAGCCGTCGCGGTAGTCGGCGCACCACTCGCCGACTAGCCGGTCCAGGTCGGGCAGCACACCGGCCGGGTCGCGCCCGGACGCGGTGACGAGCTGGTGCAGCAGCCCCGCGGTGCGCAGGGCGAGCCGCCGTCCGGCGATGCGCAGGGCGGCCAGGTGGGCGGTGTTCAGCGGCGGGAGCGGGCGCGCCCCGTCGGCGATGTCGGGGTCCCACGTGTCGGCGAGCCCGGGGCAGACCAGTAAATAGTCGTCCACCGGGGCGAGCAGGCGGGCCGCGTCCGGGGCGCCCGCCACATGGGGGCGCAGCCGCCCGAGGAGCCGTTGCAGGAGCTGTGCGTCGCGCCGCAGGGTGTGGCTGACGGTGCGCAGCACGGCGGCCCGGTCGGCGGGCGGGGAGTCGTCCTCCACGGCGGCCACGCCCCACATGGGGGCCTCGACGATGGCGGTCACCGTGCCGTAGCGGTGCGGGTGGTACCAGGTCGACTCGACGGCGGCCTCGGTGATGGCGGCGGCCAGGTCGCCGGGCCGGGGCGGCGGAATGCGGTAGACGGCGGGGCCGAGGCCGGGCCAGTACAGGGTGTCGTACGAGCCCAGTTCGCGCGGGATGCCGAGGCGGGCCGCGGTGTGGGCCACGCGCCGGGCGAGGCCGGGCAGGTCGTCGGTGAGCTCGACGAAGCCGCCGCCGACGTCGACGCCGTGCAGCGAGCACTGCAGGAAGGGCCGCAGCTCGTCCTGGAGCTCGAGCAGGGTGCGCGTCTCCGGCAGTGCGGCGGCCGCCGCCCCGTCGGGCAGCCATTCGGGCTGTTCGTGGAAGCCGGGCCGGAAGAAGTTCCGGAAGTACCGGCCGAGGGTGTATGGGCCCGACAGCCATCCCTCGTTGCGGCGCAGGCCGTCCGGGTCGAGGGAGAGCAGCAGGTTCCAGGTGGCGTCGGCGCCCTCGGTGTAGCGCGGGTCGGCCAGGGCGCGTTCGGCAAGGCGCAGCACGGTGGCGCCGCCGACGGGTTCGTTGGCGTGCGGTCCGGCGACGACGAGGGCCTGGCGGCTGCCGTGACCGACGGAAAGCAGCCACATGGGGGTGCCGGCCCGGGAGGTGCCGACGCGGCGCAGACGGGCGTCGCGGGGGCGGCGGGCGACGAGTGCCGCGGCCCGCGCGCCGAGCTCGTCGACGGTCGGATAGCGCAGGAGGGGCGGCAGGGCACACCTCCCCGATGCGTGCCGTCGGTTCACCTGACGTACATGGCGTACGCACAGTCAGTCACGAGTCGGGGGTTACGTCAACACCGCGGCGAGGAAGGGTTTTGCGCCATCACAGCAGGTCAACGCCGTGTCATGTTCAGGCCAAAGCTAAGGTGCGACTCAGTCGGCGGCGAGCCGGAAGGACATCCTGCCGAAGCCGACCTGGTCCCCCTCGCGGACGACGGCGGCACCGATGACCCGCCGTCCGTTGACGGTGGTGCCGTTGGTGGAACCGAGGTCCCGCAGCACCCACATGCCTCCCTGGCGGCTCAGCTCGGCGTGCACACGCGAGACGGTCTCGTGGGTCAGCCGCAGCCCGTTGGCCGGATCGCGTCCGATGCGCAGCGCGTGGCCGCTCGCGGGGTGCGGCAGCAGCAGCTTGGGCAGCCGCTCGACCTGCCAGGCCCGGCGCAGCCGTACCGTGAAGCCGGAGACGGCCTCCACGCTGCCGAACACCAGACGGGCCAGGCGGCTCTCCTGGGGCAGGTCGGCGGTGAGCGCGACGAGTTCGTCCGGGCGGCGCGCGGCCAGGGCGAGTTCCATGCGGCGGATGAACGTGTCGTGCGAGAGCCGTCCCATGGCGACGCCGTCACGGAGCACCTTCAGCGCCTTGTCGCGCTCCGCGTCCGACAGCCGCGCGGGGTAGGTGTTGAACTCGAAGGACGACGTCACGTTGGTGATTGTCGGTCAGTGGACCCCGGGTGTCCAGGAAACGAGAAAACCGCAGCCAAAGGCACGTTGATCTCGTTTGAAGCACCGTGGACGGGGCTACATCACGATGAGCAGACGAAGGGGAACCGTCCGTGCAGTTCGAGGTGTGGGCACCGCAGGCCGGCCGTGTGACGCTCCAGTGCGACGGCGCCACGCGCGCGTTGGAGCGCGACCCGGAGCGGGAGGGGTGGTGGCGGGGCGAGGCCCCGGCGGGTGACGGCTCGCGGTACGGGTTCGCACTGGACGACGGCCCGGTGCTGCCCGACCCGCGTTCGCGCAGGCAGCCGGACGGACCGGACGGGCTGAGCGCCGTCGTCGACCAGGGCCGGTACCAGTGGCGCGCCGAGTGGGCCGGGCGCCCGCTGCCGGGCGCGGTGCTGTACGAGCTGCACGTGGGCACGTACACCCGCGAGGGTACCCTGGACGCGGCCGCGGACCGGCTGGACCATCTCGTCGAACTGGGCGTCACCCACGTCGAGTTGATGCCTCTGTGCCCCTTCCCGGGGCGGCACGGCTGGGGTTACGAGGGGGTGTCGCTGTGGGCCGTGCACGAGCCGTACGGAGGCCCCGAGGGGCTGAAACGGTTCGTCGACCGGGCGCACGAGCTGGGCCTGGGCGTGGTCCTGGACGTCGTGCACAACCACCTGGGGCCTTCGGGCAACTACCTGCCGGCCTTCGGTCCGTACTTCACGGACACGCACCACACCCCGTGGGGCTCCGCCGTGAACCTGGACGCGCCCGGCTCGGACGAGGTGCGGGCGTACCTGGTCCAGAGCGCCCTGTCCTGGCTGCGGGACTACCGGATCGACGGGCTGCGGCTGGACGCGGTGCACGCGCTGGCGGACACGCGCGCGTGCCACTTCCTGGAGGAACTGGCGACGGCCGTGGACGCCCTGTCGGGCGATCTGGGGCGGCCGCTGTTCCTGATCGCCGAGTCCGACCTCAACGACCCGCGGCTGATCACCCCGCGTGCGGAGGGCGGCCTGGGCCTGGACGCGCAGTGGAACGACGACTTCCACCACGCCCTGCACACCGCGCTGACCGGCGAGGCGCAGGGCTACTACGCCGACTTCGGGCGGGCGCCGCTCGCCTCGGTCGCCAAGACGCTCACCGGCGGCTACTTCCACGACGGCACGTACTCGAGCTTCCGGGGCCGCCACCACGGGCGCCCGCTGGACACCACGCGCGTGGCCGCGCACCGGCTGCTGGGCTACAGCCAGACCCACGACCAGGTGGGCAACCGCGCCCAGGGCGACCGCCTGTCCGCCTCCCTCTCCCCCGGGCTGCTGGCCTGCGCTGCCGCCCTCGTCCTGACGGCGCCCTTCACTCCGATGCTGTTCATGGGCGAGGAGTGGGGCGCGGGGACGCCCTGGCAGTTCTTCACCGACCACACCGATCCGGAACTCGCCGAAGCGGTACGTCGGGGTCGGCGCCGGGAGTTCGCGGCACACGGGTGGGCGGAGGAGGACGTGCCGGACCCGCAGGACCCGGCGACCCGCGACCGTTCCTGCCTCGACTGGAGCGAGCCGGAGCGTGAGCCCCACGCGCGCGTGCTCGACTGGTACCGCCGCCTCATCGCCCTGCGCCACGAGCAGGCCGACCTCACCGACCCTGACCTCGGCGACATCAAGGTGGCCCACGACGAGGAGGCCCGCTGGATCGCCTTCCGCCGCGGCGACGTCCGCGTCGCGGTCAACCTCGCGAAGGAACCGGCGGCGATCCCCCTGGGCCCCCGCCACGCGGACGTCCTGGCGGCATGGGAACCGGTGGAGCCCCCGGGGGCCGACGGCGTCCTGCACGTCCCCGGGGAGTCGGCGGTGATCCTGCTGCAGGGGTGAGCACACGGCCGGCGCGGCACTAGGGGGTGTTTTGAAAGCCCCGCACAGCACCCACGGCGCCCGGCACACCGAGGCCACGCACCGAACACCGCGGGCACCGCACTGGACTTTCAAAACACCCCCTAGAAGCCCTCGTCCGTGGGCTCTTCCCGGAGTTCCGTCAGGCGCTCCAGGAGGATGGGCTCCCAGGCGCGGCGGAGCTGGATCCTGAGCAGGGGCAGGGCGGCCGTGTCGCGGTGCCCGACGTGTTCGGCGAGGTGGAGGACCGTGTCGCAGCGGGCGAGCCAGAGGCCGCGCAGGCAGGGGCGGGCGCCGTAGCCGGCGAGGGTGGCGGCGCGCACGGCGGCCGGGGAGCCGACGGCGACCGCGAGGCCGGCGATGTCCTCGGCGGGGTCGCCGACGGCCGCGTCGGTCCAGTCGAGGACACCGCGCACCCGGCCGTCGGCGCTGACGACGAGGCGCTCCCCCTTGAGGCCGTGGTGGACGAGCACGGCCGTGCCGGGCTGTGCCGCGAGCTGCACGGCGGCCGGGGCGCTGAGCTGGTGCAGCCGTACCGGGTCGAACTCGTCGGCATCGGCGAGGACGTGAGCGGCCTTCTCGGCGGCCCGGCGCAGGCTCTCCAGCGAGCGCGGGGCGGTGCGCGGGACGCCGAGCGCCTCGGCCTGCCGTACGGGCACCTCGCGCAGCCCGGTGAGCAGCCCCGCGAGGTCGGCCTCGCCGACGGCGGACACGTCGTGCTCCTCCGCCGTGCCGCCGGGCACCTTGGTGTCGAGCGTGTACGACAGCCCCGGCGCCCACTCGCCGTGCGCCACGCTGGTCGGGACGGCGAGCGGCAGGTACGGGCGGACGAAGTCGCGCAGGCGCAGTTCCCGGCGCCGGCGCAGGGCGGCCTCGCGGTCGGGGGCGAGGCGCAGCACATGGCGGGCACCGACCGACCAGGTCCAGTGCCCGCCGCCCTCCGTGACGGGCCGCACCTCCGGCCCGGAGGTCCCCCCGCCGTCCTTGAGCAGGGAACTGACCAGCCGGCGGACGGTGTCCACGGTGGGTGTCGGTGCCTGGGTCATGGTCGCGCCGTTGTCACTCGGGGGTCTGCGGGGGCTCATGGGCTCGCTCAGTCCACTATGACCATCTCGCGGTCGGTGTTGTTGAGCCGGCGGCCGCCGTCCTCGGTGACCGTCACGATGTCCTCGATCCGTACCCCGAACCGGCCGGGCAGGTAGACGCCGGGCTCGACGGAGAAGCACATGCCGGGCACGAGGGGCTGTCGTTCACCTTCGATCATGTACGGCGGCTCGTGCGTGGTGACGCCGATGCCGTGCCCGGTGCGGTGGATGAAGTACTCGCCGTACCCGGCCCGCTCGATGACCGCGCGGGCCGCCCGGTCGACCTCCTGGCAGGCGACACCCGGTTTCACCGCCAGGAACCCGGCCTCCTGCGCCTCGCGCACCACGTCGTGCACCCGGCGTTCCTCGTCGGTGGGCTCGCCCACGTGCACGGTGCGGGAGGTGTCGGAGCCGTAGCCGTCCTTGAGGCCGCCGAAGTCGAGGACGACCATGTCGCCGCGCTCGATGACCCGATCGCCGACCTCGTGGTGCGGGTTGGCGCCGTTGGGGCCGGAGGCGACGATGGTGAAGTCGACCTGGGAGTGGCCGAAGCCGCGCAGCAGTCCGGCGAGGTCGGCGCCCACCTCGGCCTCGGTGCGGCCGGCGAAGGGCACCTTCCTGATCTCCTCGAACGTCGCGTCGGCGGCCGCGCCCGCGGCTTCCATCAGTTCCAGTTCCGCCGCGTCCTTGACGGCGCGCAGCATCGGCAGGGCCTCGGTGAGGGGGGCGTAGCTGGTGCCGGGCAGCGCCCGCTGCAGGCCGAGCAGGTGCATCGCCCAGGCGTTGTCGCTGATGCCGAAGCGGCCGCTGACGTCGAGGAGGGCGGCGGTGGCGGCGTAGGGGTCCTTGCCGTCGGTCCAGTCCCGCAGACTCAGCGCGGACGTCCCGGGCGCCTGCGCGGCGTCGGGGGCCTCCAGCGTCGGGACGATCAGGACGGGCGAGCGGCCGTGGGCGAGCACCAGCAGGGTGAGCCGTTCGGTGGCCGCGGGGGGTGCGTAGCCGGTCAGCCACACCAGGTCCGGGCCGGGAGCCACGAGGAGCCCGGCCAGGCCCACGTCGGCGGCGGCGCGCGCGGCGCGGTCCATCCGGGCCCGGTAGTCGTCGGCGGTGAAGGGCGCGAGATTACTGCCGGTCATCCGGGCCTCCGTGGGCGGTGAAGGGACCACAAGGGACTACGGGCAGCATCCTGCCCGGACAGCCGGGGCGGCGCGACCGGTCTGCGGGTCTTGGGGTGCCCCGACCGGTCGAGTTCGTGGGCTCGAAGTCCGTCCGCCGGCCAGGTGCTGGGCTCGCCCGGGGTCAGGTGACGACTCCGGGTACGGCCGTCAGCTGCTGGTAGCCCCCGCCGCGGTGACGGACGGTCAGGGTGACCTCGACGCCGGGGTGTGCGTGCGCGACGGTGCGGGCCAGGTCGGCGGCGGTGTCGATGCGGGTCCGGTCGAACGCGAGCAGGACGTCGCCGCGGACCAGGCCCGCCGTGAAGGCCGGGCCGGGCACGTGGACGCCGACGATCAGCGCTCCCGGCTTCTGCGCGTCGACGGCCTCGATGCCGAGGGTCGCGACGGCGGGCGCCGGGGACGCGGATGGGCTCGGGGACGCCGTGGGCGACGGCGGGCCGGGGTGCGCCGCCGACGTCAGGTGTGCCCAGCGCTGCAGGTCGGCGAGCTTGCCCATGCCGATCACGGTGACGCCCACGGCGCCGATGCCGACGCCGGACAGCACCAGGACCGTCCCGACGAACAGGCCGAAGAGCACGGCCCTGAGCCGCCGGGCCCTGCGCCGCACGGCGTGCGGACGACGGGGCGGGGTGCCGGGCCGGTCGCCGGCCCCCGGGTCCCGGCCGGGCATCGGCTTGGGTCGCAACGCTGTCTGTTCCATGGATCGCCTCCGGCTGGAGCACTACCCGGAGCACCGGCGCACGACGAGCCACGAACGAGTGAGACTGACCTGCGGTCCGAGGCGGGAAGGCGGCTGCTCCCCGAGGGCGCCCAGCACCCGCGCCAGCGTCGCCGCCGCCCGGCGGGTGCGCCCAGGTACACCAGTTGGGTCCGGTGCACGACGCGCGGGTGGGTGAGGCGGACTGCCGACGTGCCGGGCACGCCGGTGGCCGCCGGCGCGGGCAGCAGGGTCAGGCCGCGGCCCGCGGCGGCGAGGGCGAGGGTGCGGACGTCGGCGCCGTCGTAGCGCAGGGCGGGCTCAGGGCCCTTCTGACGGATCTCCGTGGAGGTAGGAGCGGCGTCGTGGGGGCCCCTCCCGCTCGAGCGCAGCCGGGAGTGGGGGAGTGCGTGCCGGGCGTCGCGACGCCGCGGAGATCCGCCAGAAGGGCCCCGAAGCCCCGGCCGTCGTTGGCGGCGCGGAGGTGGGTGAGCGGCAGGCCCACGTCGGGTGCGTCGATCCAGAGGGCGTCGGCGAGGTCGCCGAGGCGCAGGCCGGGGCGGCGAGCCAGGGGGTGGCCGGCCGGGAGGAGGACACAGACGGGAGCCTCCCCCGCGCCCCGTGTGGTCAGCGGGGCAACGTCGGGCAGCCGCAACGGGTCGCTGGGGGCGGCCAGGCCGTCGACCAGGCCCAGGTCCGCGGCGCCGGTGGCGACGGCGGCCGGGATCTCGTGGCGGGGCATCACGCGGAGCGTCACGCCGGCGACCGGGAGTGCGGCGATGGCCGCCGGGGTGAGCGCGGTGGGGGCGGCGGCGAGCGTGAGCACGTCGGCGGGAGCGGCGGCGGTCCGTAGACGTCGGCCCGGGCCGCCTCCAGACGCAGCAGCGGGCCGGCGTGGGCCAGTGGCCGCTCTTTGGCCACGGTCGGGACGACGGGGCGACGGGTGAGCAGTCCGGACAGGACGAGGACGGCCACGTCCGCATGGCCGAACTCCCCGGCCACCCCTTCTTCCTCGCCTCCCTGTTCCAGCCGGAGCTGTACGAGGACGGCCCGCGCCCGCACCCGATGATCCGGGCACTGGCGCGGGCCGCTGTGGACCACGCGGCGCGGGCGAAGGCCCAGCCCGTGTGACCTCCGTGTGCCGGCCGTGCGCCGGGCCGTCGTCTCAGTGGGCCGCCAGGGCCGCCCGGGGATCCGGCAGGAAGCCGTGGGTGCGGTGGGCGAGGTAGCCGGACTTGTAACGGTCCACCGACCGGTGCCAGTTGAGGATGCCGGCCATCCAGTTCTCCAGGTCCGTCACATAGCCGCGCATGACCTCGCGGGCCTCCGGCGAGAGGTCGAAGTCGTCGTAGACGACGGGCAGTTCGTTGGCGGCGACGTGCTGGAACTGCTGCATGCGCTGGGTCATCAGGTCGTGGACGACGGACAGCGCGGCCGGGTAGTCGATGCCGAAGAAGTTCTGCACGACGAGGATCGCGTTGTGGATCTCGCCCTCGTACTCGATCTCCTTCTGGTACGAGAAGACGTCGTTGAGGAGGCAGGCGTAGTCCACGGCCGCGTTCTCCAGGGAGCGGACCGGGCCGCTGCGGTGGACCTCGGGCGGGACGGCGGGGCCATGACCCGTCCGGCACAGGCTGAGGGTGAGGTCGGAGCCGAAGGTGGCGCGGCGCATCTCCAGGTAGTCGACCGGGTCGGGGATGCGGTTCTGCAACTGGTTGGACAGCTCCCACACCCAGCTCTCGGTCATCACGTCGACGGCGTCCTTGAGGAAGCGCCGTTCGTCGGGGGTCATCTCGGCCGTGGTGCGGGCCCACAGGTCGATCAGGCCGCGTTCCATGCCGTTGACCGGCACCGGCACCGGTTCGCCGTCGACGGGCATGCAGTCCGACAGACGCCGGGTGGTCAGGCGGGCGGCGGCCAGGTCGCGGCGGTGGCCGTACACCAGGGGGTAGTAGTCGTCGCCGTACGTGCCCCAGGCGAGCCACTGCGAGCTGAGGTCGAGGGCCTCGGGTGTGGCGTCCGGGTCGAGGCCGGCCGCGCACAGGGGCAGGTCGGCGGCGGCGAGCCGGTCCTCGTCCCAGACGCCCTCCTGGAGCATGCCCATACCGTGCAGCCAGCCCGTCAGGCGCTCGCGGGCGCCGGGCAGGTGCGGGCTCAGCTCGACCTGGAAGGGCATGGGGAAGTCGGGCAGCAGGGACGGGCCGACCTTCTGGTACGGCACGTGCGTGTACGCGCGCAGGCGCTCGGCGCCGGCCGCCGCGAGCAGTGCGCCGACGTCGGCGGCGGACGTGCCGGGGCCGGTCGGGCCGTGCCACGGGGTGGTGGCACGGGCGCGGGCGTTCATGTAGCGGCTGGAGCGCAGGTGCCATTCGTGGCCGCCGGACTGCCAGTCCTGCAGTCCCTGCGTGTACCTGGCGACGGCGGCGACCTCCGGCGGGGTGAGGCCGTTGTCCAGGGCCAGTGCCGGGACCTCGGTGAGCGCGGTGTGCTCGAACTGGTGGAGCCGGGAGGTCAGCACGTCGTTGACGGTGTCGGCGGCCTCCTGGGTGGTGCAGCCGAAGAAGGTCTCCAGCACGAGCACCCCGTTGCTGAGCTCGCCCTCGTCCTCGACCTCACGCTGGTAGGAGAACAGGTCGTTGCGCAGGTGCACGGCGTCGGAGAAGGTCTCCATCAGGACCCTCAGGGGCCGCGAGCCGGCGACGGACGCCGGGACCTCCGCCGTCGCGTACTCCACGAGCCCCGCCGACCAGGGCGCGCCGCCGACCTTGCGGCGCATCTCGATGTACTCGACGGGGTTCGCGATCCGTCCCTCGTTGATGTTGGACAGCTCCCACAGGGACTCGTTGAGAAGGTGCTCGGTCGCCACGGCGAAACGGCGCCGCCAGTCGGCCGACATCGACGGCACGGTGCGCGTCCACAGGTCGGCGAGGCCCGCCTCGACCGGGTTTCGCGCCTCGGGCATCGGGGTCGTGAGGTCCATCGGCATGAACAGCGGAAGACGGTCCAGGTAGGCCTTGCCGCCGACGCGGTCCTGGGTGCGCTTGAAGGTCTCCAGGAAGTGGTCGTCGAAGAAGAAGACCCACACGTACCAGTCGGTGATCAGGGAGAGCGCGGGGCCGTCGCAGTCGGGGTGGGTGTAGGCGCAGAGCAGTCCGTAGTCGTGCGCGTCCAGGTCGGACTGCTCCCAGATCCCCGACCCCTCCAGCATGCCCATCTCGCGCGCCCACGCGGTCGAGTGGGCGCGCGCCTCGTCGACATGGGGGTTCAGCCGCGCGGGGTACGGCATGTAGAAGTGCGGGAGTTCGAAGGGCTGCTGCGTCATGGCCGGGCCCTACCCAGGCCCCTTCGACGGCACCCACGAGCCGGGACATGATCACACCATCGCGTGAATCGAGCGGAAACCGGGAACAGTGCGCAGGCGTTCCCTTGCCGGGCCCCGGCCCTCACGTCACGGTGGTCCTATGACAGCGTACGAGGCCCCGCCCGTCCCGGACGTCTTCGATCCGCGGCGGTACGCCGCCGGGGTGCCCCACGCCGCCTACCGGTTGCTGCGCGACCATCACCCCGTGGCCTGGCAGGACGAGCCCGAGGTACTGGGGTGGCCGGCCGGCCCCGGGTTCTGGGCGGTGACCCGGCACGCGGACGTCGTACGGGTGCTGAAGGACCCGGAGACGTACTCCTCCCGTCTGGGCGCCACCCAGATCCGTGACCCCGACCCGGCCGACCTGCCGTTCATCCGGCGCATGATGCTCAACCAGGATCCGCCGCGGCACGGCAGGTCGCGGCGCCTGGTCAGCCGAGCCTTCGTACCGGGACGCGTCGACCGGTTCACCGCGGTGGCCCGGGAGCGGGCCCGTGACCTGCTCGCGCGGGCCGTGCGGACGGCCCGGGAGACCGACGGCACGATCGACCTCGTGGCCGCCGTCACCGACGACTACGCCCTCCTCAACCTCTCCGACCTGCTGGGCGTCCCCGACGGGGACCGCGGCCTGCTGCTGCACTGGACACGGCGCGTCATCGGCTACCAGGACCCGGACGAGGCGGGCCCAGCCGTACGCGACGCGGCCGGCCGCCCGGTCAACCCCCGCTCCCCCGCCGCCCTGGGCGACATGTTCGCCTACGCACAGGAGTTGGCCGAGCGCAAACGCCGCCGCCCCGCCGACGACGTGATGACCGTGCTCGCCCAGGACACCGAACTGTCCGACGCCGAACTGGAGATGTTCTTCTTCCTGCTCACGGTCGCCGGCAACGACACCGTCCGCAGCGCGGCTCCGGGCGGCCTCCTGGCGCTGGCCGAGCACCCGGAGGCGTACGACCTGCTCCGCGCGGGAAAGGCCGAACTCTCCACTTCCGTGGACGAGTTGCTCCGCTGGCACCCACCCGTGCTCACCTTCCGCCGCACCGCCGCCGCGGACGCGACCCTCGCGGGCCGCCGCATCCGCGCCGGGGACAAGGTGGTCGTCTTCCACGCCTCCGCCAACCGGGACGAACGCGTCTTCGCGGACCCGGACCGGCTCGACCTGACCCGCACGCCGAACCCGCACGTGTCCTTCGGCGACGGACCCCACGTCTGCCTGGGCGCCCACTTCGCCCGGCTGCAACTACGGGTCCTCTACGAGGAGACGGTGCGCGCCCTGCCGGTGCTGCGGACGGCGGGCCCGGCCGGGCGGCTGGTGTCGAACTTCATCAACGGCATCAAGTCCCTCCCCGTACAGCTGACTTGATGCGGCTCACCCGCGCACCTGGATCAGCGCATGGGTCCCGCCGGTCCGCCAGCGCCGGCCCTCCGCGGCCACCAGCGCGGCCTCCGTGCCGGCGTCGAGACCGGTGATCACGTCGGACTTGAGGGTGCGCAGGGCGGCCACCGGGGTGGGGAACCGGGTGGTCACGTCGGCGAACGGGGTGGTGGGCGGCCAGCGGCGATCGCCCACCAGGCGCCGGTAGTTGAGGTCGCCCTTCACGATGGTCAGCGTGGTCGTGGCCAGGTCGTCGCGGAGGTCGTCGGGCAGGTCCGCGAAGGGCAGCGGGGCGGCTGCGAAGGGGTGGGCGCGCAGGGTGAGCCGGCCGTCGGTCATCGCCGCCCACAGGATCCGGCCGTACGAGGCCGCCGCGCCCGGCGCCCCGGTCAGCCGCCGCAGCGCGTCAAGGACGTCCACGGTCGTGGCGTCGGAGACGTAGTACGGGTACGGCTTGACGTGCAGGACGGCGCCCCGGATGCGGCCCCGGTCGAGGAGATGGGCGATGAGGAGCAGGTCCGGGATGAGTTCTCGGCCCGCGTTGTCCGCGATCAGGGAGAGGGTGGCCGCCCCGGAGGGTGGCAGCAGGGACCACAGGAGTTCGCTGTCGTCGGCGACCAGGCCGGGGGCGGCCTCCTTGGCGTCGGCGCTCGCGTCGGAGAGGCGGAAGCCGAGGTCGGCGCGGTTGCCCCAGAGGGAGCCGTGCAGCAGGGACCGTGCCTGTTCGTCGGCGGTCAGGTCGGCGAGGTCGTCCAGGGCGGCGAGTTCCCCGGCCGTCTCCGACGCGTCGAGCTCGGCCAGCTTGGAGGGGCGGAAGGGGTCGATGCCCTGCCAGGGGCCGGGCGTGAAGTAGCCGACGGCGTCCAGGAGTTGGCGGTAGAAGTAGCTCTCCGACCAGAGCCAGGGCAGGTCGTACCAGGAACGGCCGACGTACTCGGCGAGGCCCCAGCGCGTCCAGCGGTCGCGGTCGTGCGCATCGGGCGGGAGGGATTCGACCGCTCCGTCGACGCAGTTCGCGAGGAGCGCGTCGAGGGCGCGGTGCTGGGCGGGACCGTACGGGAAGGCCTCCCGTACCTGCCGGATGATCGCGGGATGCCGCTCGGCGAGGACGCTATGCGGGAACGAACCCGGCTCGTTGCCGAGGATCACGGGCGCGGACGGGGTGTCGGGCATGCGCCTCACCCTAGGGCCTGCGACCGGTCGGGGCTTCGCGCCTCAGACGCTTCTGATCTCGCGTTCCAGTCGGGCGGTGAGGTTCAGGTAGCGGGCGCGGCGGGTCACCGGGACCAGGCCGCGGATCATGACGTGCCACATCTCGGCGACGCGGCGCGGCTGGCGGGCGACGGGCTCCAGGTGACGGCCCACGACGCGGGTGCCGACGAACCAGCTGACGAGGGCGTGGGCGGTGGCCTCTATGTCGATGTCCGGGTGGATGTCGGACTCCTTGGCGGCGCCGTGGAGTTTGCGGGAGGCGAGGTCGCGCCACTCGGTGAAGGGATGGGTGAGCGGCGGGCGCACCTCGACCGTGCCGGTGGCGAGGCGGAGTCCGGCCCGCTGAACGGGACCCTCCACGGACAGGCGGGAGATGCCGAAGGTGACGCGGATCAGGGTCTCCAGCGAGGAGTAGCCCCGCCCCTCCAGTTCCCTGGTGACCTCGCGCGAGGCCCGCGCCTGGAGTTCCATGATGGCGTGCGCGAGGTCCTCCTTCGCCGCGAAGTGGAAGTACAGAGCGCCCTTGGTGACCTGGGCGTGCTCGACGATGTCGCTCAGGCTGGTCGACTCATAGCCGTGACGGTCGAACAGGTCTGCTGCGGCCGTGATGATCGTCGCGCGGGTCTGTTCGGCACGTAACTGCCTCACCATCGGCTGAACACTCCTGGGGCTGGGAAAACGGGTTGAGCAGTATGTTTCTCACTCTCCGTACACGATAACTCACCGCGTGACGGCGCCGTTGGCATATTTACTCAAGGGCGACCGGCGTTGCCCGGGCGGGAGTTGGGGGCGCGCCGGACATCTCCGAGGAAGGCAGCGTATGCGGTACGGCCGTCCACGTCGCGGGCATACCGCGACACGTGTCACCTGGTCGGTTGAGGCATGCCCCCTCCTCGCTCCCCCCACAGCGGACGCAGGCACAACAGTACGAGGCGACCGGTTGGTTTGCCAATGGGACGTGGGCTTACACCAACTCGGAGTGATACGAGGCCACTTGCGGAAACGTCGACGTTCCCCGGAGCGAACGGGCAGCGGACGACCCCGGTGCCGGGGCGTGAGTGAACGAACTGGCGCGATTTCGCGTACTCCACAGGAGCAGCCTGTTCCCGCCTGTCCCCAGTCGGCCGAGGAGACGTTCCGGATGGCCCGGATGACCGCACACCGCACCGCCCTGACGGCCGCCCTCGTGACCCCGTTCCTGCTGCCGCTGTGGGCAGCGAGCCCGGCGCAGGCGCACGGCGCGCCGACGGATCCGGTCAGCCGCGCCTACGCCTGCTCCCCGGACGGCGGGGCGAACGCGAAGTCGGCGGCCTGTAAGGCGGCGGTCGCCGCGAACGGCGCCCCGTTCACCTTCTGGGACAACGTAAGGGTCTCGGACGTGAACGGGCGGGACCGTCAGACCATCCCGGACGGAAAGCTGTGCAGCGGCGGACTGCCGGACTTCAAGGGTCTCGACCTCGCCCGCTCCGACTGGCCGTCGACGAGCCTGGCACCGGGCGCGACGCTGAAAATGACGTACGCGGCGCCGATCCCGCACCAGGGAACCTTCAAGTTCTTCCTCACCAAGCCGGGTTACGACCCCACGAAGCAGCTGACCTGGTCCGAACTGCCCGCCCAGCCGTTCGCATCCGTCAAGGACCCGGCACTGACGGGCGGCGCGTACCACCTCACGGCGAAGCTCCCGGCGGACCGCGCCGGGCGTCACGTGCTCTTCACGATCTGGCAGACCAGCAGCACGCCGGACACGTACTACTCCTGCTCGGACGTGGTGTTCGGGGCGGCGAGGGGCAGCGGCACGGCGGCAACGACGCCGGCGAGTGGCAGCACCCCGTCGCCGACGGCCGGAAAGGACCGTATCCAGGCGAGCCCCACGCAGACGGCAGCGGAGGCGACTTCGGTGCCGTCGCAACCCGACAGCACTCCCGTCGCCTCCACCGAGACCGCGGACTCAGGCCCGTCCGCGCCACTGCTGGCGGGCGGCGCCGCCGCGGTGCTGGTACTCACCGGGGGCGCCGCCCTGGCCCTGCGTCTGCGTCGACGCTGAACCGTACGACCGCGAAGGTCAGTTGACGAAGACCGGCGCGCCGTTGTCGCTCACCGGGGCGTACTTGGCGGTGAAGTAGCCGCTGCTGAAGCAGAGCGAAGAGCCGGACGTCTTGGTGAACTGCTGGTTGGTGAAGTTGATGCTGGTGTCACCGTTGCTCGCCGTGCCGGTCAGGCTGGGGGCCTGGTAGACGCAGGTGATGCTGCCCAGCAGGGTCTTCAGCTTGACCGTGGTCTGGATGGTGGAGCCGCTCCCGGGCGCCACGGACAGGGTGCCGTCGGAGGCCACGGTGGTGGTGTACGGCAGGTTGTCGACCGTGATGCTGGTGACGCCCGTGACACCGAGGACGTTGCTGGTGCAGCTGCTGCTGTCGAAGGTCTGCCCGCCGACGGACTCGGTGGCGGTGCCCGGCGCGGAGGGGTTGTCCGTGACCGTGGCGGTGAACGTCGACGACTTGCAGCTCACGCCGCTGGTACCGGTCGCGCTGGAGTACAGCGTGGCGGTGGTGCCGCTGGCCAGGGGCGCGGTCAGGACGTCACCGACGGCGACGGGGGTGCCGCCGGTGGAGCCGGTGGTCAGGACCGGGGTGTCGGCCGCCGACGCCGGCATGGCGGCCGGGATGGAGAGGGCGGCGACGGTGCCGACGAGGGTGAGGAGGGTGCGAGTGCGCATGCGAGTGCCTCTTTCGGAAGTGGGGGTTGAGGGTGGGTGGGGCGTGGGGGTCGCTGGAAGTGGGGGGAGCGAGTCGGCGTTGGGGGGGGGCCGGGGGGGGGGGGCCCCAACAAATAAAAAAAACCCCCCCCCCGCCCCCACCCCCCGGCCCCCCCCCCAA